>DUPY01000019.1 GCA_012838065.1 Acholeplasma sp.
CAAGAAATTGTTAAATTATTAGATGTATTTAATGCACTTCAACTAACTTCATTTGATGAAGAAGCTATTAAAAATGTAACAATCGAAGCGATAGAAGATGCGTTATCAAAAGAATCCGTTATTCTTGATGGATTTATTATAAGCATGTTAAAAGAACAACTAAATAAAGAACCTTTCTCACTTAATTTACATGACGATGATTTCGTAGAAGGTGAAATCTTAAAAATTGTTCGTGCAGCAAAAGCTATGGGTATTACAAACTTTGAAGCAATTGAAATCAATCCAGAAACACTTACAATAGCACAAGTAACTGATGCAATTGATATTGGTTCTATTGTTATTAATCGTGTAGTAGCACAAAAAATTGCCGAACAATTAAATGTAGATATTCCAGAAGAAAAAGTTAATCTTGCATATTATACAGTACATAGAGGTGAAACCTTATTACACCCAGAATTATCTGAAAGTGAAATGAATAAGATGGTACAAATACTCGGTGATTTAGATGACCCTGAAGAACCAAAACAACTTACGGAATTAACAGAATTTGAAGTGGACTCATTTGACATTGATCAAATGATTACAGTAGTTGGCCACGAATCTATTATTATTCATGCGCTAATTAGTCAACAAATTAAAGATAATGAAACTGTTAAAGTACCATCAAGAGCTTATGAAGACAATGATCCGGCAAATCAAATTAAACAAAATGAAATTTTAGGGCTATTACACTCAGTTAAAGCCGGGGGTATTGATAATGTTGGCGGTTTAACAAGTGAAGTTGTTGATTCAATTACAATGGAAAAACTTATTGCTATGATTGATGTTAACTCAGCAATTATCAACGCTACTTTAAGTAACCAAATTTTACAAGTAAGTAATCTTACAAACGAAATGAATACATTAATTGTCCCTGACGACGCGCTAGATTCAACATATGAAGAAATTGAGCTTGCTTATATCGAAATTAATGAAGTCGAAACGAAGAATTTATTTATAGCTTTAAAGGAGGGTGGTATATCTAAGATTGATGACTTAAATACATTCTCAGAGCAAATCACACTTGGAAACACACGTGCAATGTTGTTTGTCGATGTTGGAGATCCAGAAAAGGGTACAGTGTCAAAAATTATGCATGCAACTATCTCAAGCGAAATTATTAAAGTTTACACTTCATTTGAAATAAGTGTGCCTGATGTAGCCTATCTTGATGTTGGATCAGAATATCTAAAAGCAACAGAAATTAATAGTATCTTAAATGCAATCAAGACTATGGATACAAGTGGTAATGTTGATGATCATATTCGTATCAATTCATTTACACCAGGTTCTACATCTACAGTTGGCGCAAGCATCCTTAAAGCTTTATTAGATGAAGAAAGTAGCTTACTTGACCGTATGATTTCGAAGGCTGTTATAAAGTCTAATTTAGCAACACCACAATCCATGGATGGCTCAGAAGAGGATGTCAAACGTGAAGAACTTGTAAACTTAGCACAAGCTATGACATACTTAGGAATTGAAAGTATTGAAGAATTTATTAGTCAGTTAAGCATTAATACAATTAAAGGTCTTGAATATGAGGAATTTGATGAAGTAATTGATGTTTATAAAGAAGATAATGAAACATTTAATGAAAGATTTGAAGGATTAACAATCATTTCTGAACAAATAATTACTGTATTCAAAGATTTTACTGTATTCGAAGCAAATGGTTACAACTTCGAAGATGAGGCAACAGCAAAAGAAGACTTACAAAGCGCATTCAACTTACTTAAGTTATTTCCATAATATAGAAAGGATATAAGGCAGTAGGAGTTTTCCTCCTGCCTTATTCTCATGATGTCATGTACATAAAAGAATATGAAGATATTTATGAATCTTCAAACTATGAAAAACTAAGTTACAGTGAACAAATTAAGTTAAAAACACAAGTTGTTCATGAACACTATAAAAAATTAAATTATTTAAGTGTCAAACCCTTTATTGAAAATCCTCAGCCTAAAAATTACCGACATAAGGTTATTTTATCGGCGACGAATATTCAAAACAAAATAAAATTAGGTTTATTTGTAGAAAATACAAAAACAATAAAGCCCACATTAAACAACGACATGCACGATAAGGAAATAAATCGTGTTTTTGAGACCGTGGAAAAAGTCTTACAAAAATATAAAATACTTGCCTATGATGTGAAAAACCCTAGAGGTATTATGAAACATATCTTTATGCGTAAATCCTTTAAAGATCAAACAATTTTAATTTGTTTTGTTACACAAGGATATTTGTTGCCAAACGTTAAAAACATCATAAAAGATATTGTTTCGATACATCCAAATGTTGTCACTGTTACACAAAACATACATTTTAGAAATACGCCCATTGTTTTAGAAGATAAAGAGAAGATTTTATATGGAAGCGGCTATATTTTCGATGAAATATTAGGTTTTCGCTTTAGACTATCTACAAAGTCTTTCTATCAAATTAACCCACGACAAATGCTCAATTTATATGCGAAAGCACTAGAACTTGCCAATATACAACCAACAGATATTGTACTGGATTGTTACTCGGGTATAGGAACAATGTCGATTTTATTTGCTTCAAAAGCGAAAAAAGTTATAGCGGTTGAAAATAATCCATCAAGTGTTCAAGACGCAAAATATAATCAGAGATTAAATAAAATACAAAATATTGAGTTTGTTTTAGATGATGCAACAAACTACATGAATAAGTCAACTCAAAAAATGGATATTCTTGTCATGGACCCACCAAGAAGTGGTTCAACGCCTGAATTTTTAGATGCTGTGTTAAAACTTAAACCTCGTAAAGTTGTGTATGTTTCTTGTGATATTGAAACACAAGTCCGCGATATAAAACAACTATTAAGTGTTTATCATATTAAGGAAGTTATACCTATTGATATGTTTTCAGATACAAAACATATTGAACTAGTAACGTTATTGGAATTGAAGTAGTCTAAATACAGATGATTTTAAGGGTATAATTAAAGTATCTAAAGGAGATCGATATATGTACAAAGTAATTGATTTTAAAACATATGACCGCTTAGATCACTTCAATCATTTTATGACAATGGAAAATCCGTTTATTAACATCACTGTTGATGTTGATATTACGAATTGGATTCAAAAAGTAAAAAATGAAAAGCGACCATTTTTCTTAAGTTTCTTATATGAAGTTGGTAAAGCTGCAAACGGTATTAAAGAATTACGTCAGCGAATCCTTAATGGAAAGATTATTGAATTTGATTCTTGTGGTTCAAGTTATACCGTAGCATTACCAAATGGTACATATAGATATTGTAATGTTCAAACAAATTTAGATTTTGATAGATATTTAATAAATGCACTTAAGGCTCAAAAAATTGCACAGGAAAGTGAAAATCTCGTTGAGCATGAGAATCCCTTAAGTTACTTTTTCATCTCATCATTACCATGGTTAGCATTTAAGTCTTTAAATTTACCGTATGCTAAAGCTACATTTTCAAACCCATCCATTACGTGGGGTAAATATTTTACAAAAGACGTGATTAAAAAAAATCATGATCATATAAATGTAGAAACGAGAACGTATATTCCAGTGTCACTTATGGTTAATCACGCTTTAGTTGATGGCATACATATTTCAGCGTTTTACGAAAGTCTTGAAAAAAATTTAAATGAAGTTTAAGTAAAGGTAAGGTATGAATAATGATGAAATCAAATGCACAAACCATTGATGCGTATATTCATACATTTGATGGTGATATTAAAGAGCGATTAATGAATATAAGACAGGTCATTAAAGACTCGTCACCTCAAGCTACTGAAAAAATAAGTTACCAAATGCCAACATTTTATTTAAATGGTAATCTTGTTCACTTCGGAGCTTTTAAAAACCATATTGGTTTTTATCCAACACCAAGTGGTGTAAGTGCAAATATAGAAGGACTAGATCACTATCAACGCTCTAAAGGTTCAATTATATTTCCACATAGCAAACCAATACCTTACGATATAATCAAAAAAATCGTTGAATTACGAACAATTGAGAACTTAAATAAACGAAAAAAATAATGTGAAAATAGACAAAAATATCCTTTTAAAAATAACGCAAAGGGGCGAAAGCCCTTTTACTCTTGTTGTGGCTATAAATGATAACGATTTTATGTAAAAATGTCTACAAAAGGATATTTTATGATAAAATTATATATGTCTTATTTTAAATATGAGGGGACTTTTATGAGTATAAAAAATATTGTCATGCCTTTTGAAGGTACTCGACATGAAGCGACAATTATGATGTTACCTTATCGACAAGATACATGGCGTAACAACGCAATTTTAGCATCAAAAGCATATTTTGATGTTATTTTGGCAATTGCAAAACATGAAAAAGTTTATGTGTTGGTTGATGAAAAAGTAACATATAGCATAGATCCAATAAAAAACAATAGAAATATCATTTTACTTAACATCAATTACAACGATGCTTGGGCGCGTGATACATCACCAATCTTTGTATATGAAAATGATGAACTTATCGGTGTAGATTTTAGATTTAATGCCTGGGGTGGTTCAGTTGATGGCCTCTATGAAGATTATAGTGATGATGATAAAGTAAGTGCTAAAATATGCGAAGCTCTAAACTTAAAAACGCGTTATGTAGAAAATTTTATTTTAGAAGGCGGTAGCATTCATGCAAATGGTGAAGGTTTATTTATGACTACTGAAGCATGCTTGCTTTCGGAAGGAAGAAATCCACATCTAACAAAAGAAGCTATCGAAAATAGTTTAAAAAAATATTTAGGTGCAAAAAAAGTGCTTTGGTTACCTCGTGGTATTTATAATGATGAAACAAACGAACATATTGACAACATTGCTTGTTTTATTAAACCAAATGTTATCGGTATTGCATGGACAGATGATGAAAACGATCCACAATACGCACTAAGTAAAGCAAGTTATGATTATTTAAGTAAAGAAACGGATTTAAATGGGAACCCGCTTGAAATTATAAAAGTAGTTTTACCCAAGCCGTTATACTTAAGCAAAGAAGAATCAAGCGGTATCTTACCAACAGATTCAAGTAAGCCAAGAAATGAAAATGACCGACTAGCTGCAAGTTATATTAACTTTTACTTAGGACAAGATTTTGTTATCTTACCGAAATTTAATATATACGAAGATGAAATTGCCTATCGACAATTTAAGGCACTTTATCCAAATAAAAAGATTTATCAAATAGATTCAAAAGAAATATTATTAGGCGGTGGAAATATTCACTGCATTACAATGCAAATTCCAACAAAGGAGATTAATAAACAATGAAAGTTAAAGTAGCAGCAACGCAAATGTCCATTACATGGGATATAGAAAATAACATAAAAAAAGCAAAAAATATGGTAAGAGAAGCAGCACATGCTGGCGCTAAAGTTATCTTACTCCAAGAATTATTTAAAACACCTTATTTCTGTCAAGTAGAAAAATATGAGTATTTTAAATTAGCAGAAGCACCAGACGCACCATTTATTAAAGAATTTATGGAACTTGCTAAAGAATTGGATGTTGTACTTCCAATTAGTTTTTTTGAAAAAGCGGGTAACGTATATTACAACTCACTCATCATGATTGATGCTGATGGGTCGAATTTAGGCGTTTATCGTAAGACTCATATTCCAACAGGACAATCCTATGAAGAAAAGTTTTATTTTGCACCTGGTGATACAGGGTTTAAAGTTTTCCATACAAAATACGGTAAAGTAGGTATCGGTATTTGCTGGGATCAATGGTTTAGCGAAGTTGCTCGCGCATTAACATTAATGGGTGCGGAAATGCTTTTATATCCAACAGCTATTGGTAGTGAACCAGTGTTGCCAAAGGATAGTAAAAATCATTGGCAAAATGTAATGACAGGACATGCTGCAGCAAACATCATTCCTGTAATCGCATCCAACCGTATTGGAACTGAGAAAGAAGACAACTCAGAAATGACGTTCTTTGGTTCATCTTTTATCGCAAACGAAGATGGCGATAAAGTTGTTGAAATGGACCGTATAAGTGAAGGTTTTATTACCTATGAATTTGATTTAGATGAAATAAACTTTAAACGTCGAAGCTGGGGTATTTTTAGAGATCGCAGACCTGAAATGTATGAAGCTTTAAAATACATGGATTTTTCAAATAAGAAGTAGATGAGGTTTATACTGTGCGAAAAATAAGAGTTGGTATTGTTGGTTTTGGTTCAGCAGGCAAAGGTTTTCACTTTAATGATTTAATTAATAGAAGCGAATACGAGGTTGTATGTGTTCAAACAACCAACAAGGAACGAACGGAATACATAAATAATTACTATCCAGTCGTCAAAGTGGTTACAACTTTTGACGAATTATTAAGCATGGATATTGATTTAGTCGTTATTGCAACAGCAAACAACGCCCATTTTTCATACACAGAACAAGCACTCTTAAACAATAAACATGTTGTCTGTGAAAAACCATTTGTTGAAACCTTAGAAAAAGCCAGTTACCTTTTTGATCTTGCAAAACGAAAAGGTCTAGTTTTAAGAGTGTTTCACAACCGTAGATATGATGGTGATTTCTTAACGATTAAAGCGTTAATTAATCAAAACACTTTTACGGATATTTTTACAGCATCGTTCCGATATGATCGACTTAAAGAAGGACCATTTGATAATTGGCGTTTTAAAAAAGACGTTATGGCGGGCTTATTTTATGATTTAGGTCCGCATGTTGTTCACCACGCTCGAGAACTTTTCGGGTTACCTAATCAAGTATATTTAGAATTATTTAGTGAGCGAACAGAAGATAATGTTGATGATCATTTTGAACTAACACTTTATTATAAGGATAAAGTTTGTCGTATCGGTGGACATACGTTTAGTCGTGAAAATCAGCCGAAAATGATGGTTGTCTCAAGAGACAAAACATATTTGAAATATGGATTTGATAAACCAGATTCAAACTATAATCGAAGTAATACAGGGTATCAAAATCGTGAGCCCGGATTACTTATAGATAATGAAGGAACAAAAGAGGTTCCGTTATATTACGGTAAGCATTACATGTTTTATGATTATGTATATCAAGATATAACTAATGGAGATGCGCATCCAGAATTCATTGATTATGCGCTTGATGTCATAAATATTATGGAAAAAGCTATTGAATCTTTTGAAAAACAGCAGCGAATTAATTTATAAAGGACGGATACTATGTGGTTTTGGTACATCATGTTTTTCTTTTGTCTGCAAATGCCTATTATTATGTTTAGTATTGGTTTTGTGTGGCGTAAAAACCCACCTAAACATATTAATGACTTTTACGGATATCGAACAAACCGATCTAAATTAAATCAGGAAAATTGGGATTTCGCGCATCGCTATTTTGGCGATTTATGGTATAAATTAGGAATTGTTGTATTACTGGGTACAGCTATTGTTTATATATTCTTATATAAATTTACATATGGACATACAGAACGAACTTCTTATGTAACAATGATTATTATATTTATTCAGTTGTTCGCTATGCTTATACCCATAATACCAACTGAAATTAAACTTAAAAACAAAGATTTAGAAATTAAAGAAGATTAGAAAAGAGGAAAGAAAAATGCCAAATGCAATATTACTAAAAAAATACGCAGAGCTTACAGTTAAAGTTGGCGTTAATGTTCAAAAAGAACAACCAGTAGTTATAAGAGCTACAACAGAAACAAAGGAATTTGTTCGCGCATTAACAACTGCTGCATACGAAGCAGGTGCAAAATATGTTTACGTTCAATGGAGCGATGACTATGTAGGTAGAGATACTTACTTACATGCCAAAGTTGAAGATTTAGAATATGTTCCAAACTATGTCATTGAACAACAAAAATATTTCTTAGAACAAGGCGCATGCTTTATTTCTGTAACTTCACCTGTTCCAGGATTAAATGCAGTTTTAGATCCTGTTAAAGTTCAAAGAGCTTCAGTAGCAAACCAAAAAGCTTTATCATTCTTCCAAACATTTGTTATGGGTAACAAAACACAATGGGTTGTTGTCGCTGCACCAAACCAAGTTTGGGCAGAACAAGTCTTTACAAATCTAAAAGGAACAGAGGCTGTTGAAGCGTTATGGGATGCCATTTTTAGTGCTTCACGTGTTACTTTAGAAAATGATCCAATTGAAGCTTGGAATGAGCATAATAAAACACTTGCAAAACATAGTGAATTATTAAACAAATTGAACTTTAAATCTCTACATTTTAAAAACAGCTTAGGAACAGACTTAACTGTAGAACTTGTTAAAAATCATATTTGGGCAGCTGGCGGGGAAGTTTCAGCAACTGGCGTATACTTTAACCCAAATATTCCGACAGAAGAAGCATTTACAATGCCTTATAAGTTTGGGACTAAAGGTCGTGTTTACGCAACAAAACCATTAAACTATCAAGGACGCTTAATTGATGGCTTCTGGTTAGAGTTTAAAGATGGCAAAGTTGTTGACTTTGATGCGGAAAAAGAAAAAGATACACTTAAGAACATTATTGAAGCTGATCAAAACAGCGCCTATATTGGTGAAATCGCACTTATTAGTCATGATTCTCCAATCTCAAATACAAACATTTTATTCTTAAATACATTGTTTGATGAAAATGCATCATGCCATATGGCGTTAGGTCGTGCTTATCCAATGAATATTAAAGGTGGATTAGAAGCATCAATTGAAGAATTAGAAAAACAAGGCTATAATCACTCAATTGTACACGTTGATTTCATGTTTGGAAGTAGCGACATGGAAATTATTGGAGAGCAATATGATGGCTCAAAAGTGAAAATTTTTGAAAACGGAAATTTCATCATCTAATTAGAAATAAAACTCAGGATTTCCTGAGTTTTATTATATATAAAAAGCACTTAAAGTTTAAACCTTAAGTGCTTTGTTCATTTATCTTACGGTTGCGCCACTTTCAATTTCATCATCTGTAAATGTATATGTGCTGAAGACGCGAACATTTTTTCCGATTATAATACCGCCTGGTATTACGCTATTTCGCTCAACAACTGAAATGCCTGAAGAAAGTAAATCTGGACGTTCCTTGTTTGGAATATTATCGCCAGCACCAATTTTTGTTTTTGAACCAATAACAACTTTTTTATCAATAATTGAACGCTCAATATGACAATCAGTACTAATAATTACATTATTCAAAACAACACTATCTTTAACAACAGAACCTTTACCTACGCGAACACCTGGACTTAATACAGAATTTATAACCGTACCTTCAATAACACAACCATTTGAAATTAAACTGTTGTGTACTGAAGCACTGCTACCAAATTTGACTGGAGGCAGGTCTTCACTCTTTGTAAAAATTTTCCAAGTTGGGTCATATAAATCAAGTTCAGTATAATCTTTAGTCATTGCAAGATTCGTTTCAAGGTAAGCATCATATGTACCAACATCTTGCCAGTATCCATCAAATTCATAAGCATAAACTTGATGTTTAGTCGTATCAATTAAATAAGGTATAACATCATGACCAAAATCTAAGTTATCTTTCTTAATCGTCGTTAATGATTTTTCAAGTAAATCAAAATCGAACAGATAAATACCCATAGATGCTAAGTTTGAAGTTGATTGTTTTGGTTTTTCTTCAAATTCAATAATTTCTTTTTCGTTGTTAATTGACATGATTCCAAATCTAGAAACCTCATCAAATGGGACTCTTTGAGTTGCGATTGTAAGTTTTGCTTTTGTTTGAATGTGTTGGTCGATCATTTTGCGGTAATCCATTTTATAGATATGGTCACCAGAAAGTAGTAGAACACGTTTTGGATTTTTACGTTTAATATATTCTAAGTTTTTTAAAACAGCATCAGCAGTCCCTAAATACCAAAAATCGTGTGGTTGAAGTAATGTAACCGAAGAGTCACGTCGGTCTAAATCCCACGGTTTACCGCTACCTATATGTTCGTTTAGTGATAATGGCAAGTATTGTGTGAGAATGGCAATATTATAAAGACCGGATTGTGTACAATTACTTAAAGAAAAATCAATAATTCTAAATTTTCCTGCAAAAGGCATTGCAGGTTTACTACGACGTTGTGATAGAATATCAAGTCTTGAGCCTTTACCACCGGCAAGTATTAAAACGAGCGTTTCCATATTTTTATCCTCCAATAATTGTTTGATAGAGTTTTTCATATTCTAAAGCCATTTTAGAAGTGCTGTAATCTTTCTTCATGGCATTTTTTACAATCAAATCAAATGTTTGCTTGTCGTTATTATATAAATTAATAGCCTCAAAGATTTTATCTTTAAATTCATAGCGGTTATAGTTTGCAAATGTGAATCCTGTTCCGCTTTTTTTATAGAGATTAAAAGGCTCAACGGTATCTTTTAATCCACCAGTTTCTCTAACGATTGGTAATGTACCATAGCGCATGGCAATCATTTGGCCAAGTCCACATGGTTCAAACAAGCTTGGCATTAAGAACAGATCGACTCCAGCATAAATTTCATGGGCAACTTGTTCGTTATATCCGATGTAACATGCAGCTCTATCGGGAAATTTATGATTTAAATATTCAAAGTATTCTTGATAACTTTGATCACCAGAGCCCATGAGGATGACTTGAGCGTTCGAATGCTCCAAGACTTCTTCAAGTGTTTGTTTCATTAAGTCGATTCCTTTTTGATGTGCAAGTCGTCCAACAAAACCTATTAATGGCACTTGATCTTCGTCTAAGAAAAACTTTTCTTTAAGATATGTTTTATTTATAAGTTTATTTTTTATTGTTCTGCTCGTATAGTTTTTGTGGATCATCGGATCATTTTTTGGATCGAAAATGTCATAATTAATACCATTTAAAATACCGGTATATTGAGATTCACGATTTCTTAGTGCACCATCAAGTGTAAATCCAAAATTTTGAGTAAGTGTTTCATTCCGGTAAGTAGGACTTACTGTATTAATAAAAGAAGCTCGATGAATACCTGATTTTAAAAAGTTAACTGCAGAAAAGTGCATGTAATCAAAACTAAAATCGGTATTAAAAAAGCGACTTACATACGGGTCGAATACACCTTGGTATTCTAAGTTATGAATTGTTAATAATGTGTGTATACGATAATAATCAAAGCTACGATGGCGATAATGATGATCCAGCAAATATGGAATCATACCGGTTTGCCAGTCGTTTATATGCAAAATATCTGGCATGTAGTTAAAAATAGATAAACCTTCTAAAATTGCATAACTGAAGCATGCGAATCTTTCAGCATCGTCATTATAACCATAAAGGCGATCGCGTTCAAAATAGTGCATGTTTTGTACAAAGATAATAGGTAAATCGTTATGTACAAGTTCAAAATAGTTTACAATTGTCTCAATACCACCCATTGTTATACTTGTTCTACCAATAAAAGTCATTTTGTCGTGGTATTTTTCAAGGGATTTATAATACGGTGTTATTATTTTTACTTCATGACCTAATTTCATAATGCCATGTGGTAAAAAAGATGCAATATCACCTAAACCGCCAGTTTTACTAAAAGGAAATACTTCTGAACTACAAAATAATATTTTCATTTAATCATTCCTTTTTATTTTTTTATACTTTAATTATACCTTATGGTACCGGTTTTATCAATTCAATTTACGTATTAGAGCATATAAGTTGCTTTTTTAATCCATTGTAACTACAATAGATACAAAGGTGGTGATTCTTTGAAAAAAAATGAACGCTTTGGAGTGGCAATTCACATCCTAACTTATTTAGATACATACGGTAAAGGTAAACTTTCAACATCTAGCGCTATTGCTGAAAGTATTGATACAAACCCTGTAGTCGTACGTAGAATATTACGTTATTTAAATAAAGCAGGTTTTGTTTCCATAGTCCGCGGAGCTGGTGGAACAAAACTTAAAGTTGATAGCAGCCAAATCACATTGGATGTTATATACAAAATGTTTGCTGATGACATCTATCATCTTCATCCAAATCCAAACGAGCAATGTCCATTAGGACGCGTTATGAATCAATCAATTAATGATGTGCTTAAGCCAGCGGTTGAAACGTTTCATGATGCACTCAAAGAAATTACCATTAAGAATATAGTTGAAAAAATAGAACAAGATAACAAAGGAGAATGATTATTATGTCTTTAAAAGTAGGAATTGTAACAACATCAGTAAGAGAAAACAGAGTAGGTTTAGATGTAGCGAAATGGGTTTTAAACTATGCAAATAGTAGAAAAGACCAAGATGTTACTTATGAAATCGTTGATTTAAAAAACTTTGATTTACCAATTTTAGGCTTAACGCCAACAGAAAAACAAGGTGCTGATTTAGGTAACTTCATGTCAACAATGGCATCATTTGATGCATATGTATTTGTTGTAGCAGAGTATAACCATGCACCAACAGGGGCTATTAAAAATGCATTAGACTTCTTAAACAGAGAATTAAACAACAAAGCAGTTGGTTATGTAGGTTACGGCGGATTAGGCGGTATTCGTGCGATTGAACACCTAAGACAAATTCACGCAGAGTTACAAATGGCGTCTGTTCAAAAAACAGTAAACTTCTTATTAGCTTATGACTTTGAAAACTTTAGTGTATTCAAACCAAGTAATGTACATGAAGGTAATGCAAAATTACTCTTTGACCAATTATTAGCTTGGGGTAAAGCTTTAAAAACGATTAGATAATTTGAAAATCGCATGATATAATATAACCCACTTTGTGGGTTTTTTATTTAAAAAGGAGGGTGCAATATGTCTAAAATAATAGAACCATTTCAAATTAAAAATTATGTACTTAAAAATAGAATCATGATGGCTCCTATGTGTATGTATCAAGCACAAGATGGCTATGCCAATGACTTTCATTATGTTCATTATGCTACTCGTGCACAAGGTGGTGCTGCTCTCATCGTTTTAGAAGCAACCGCAGTATTACCTGATGGAAGAATTTCAGTAAATGATTTAGGTATTTGGAGTGACCAACATATTGAAGGTCTATCGAAAATCGCAAGACTTATTAAAGAAAATGGTGCTCACGCAGGTATCCAAATTTCACATGCAGGTAGAAAAGCGAGAGTTGAGACATCTTATGCACCAAGTAAACTTGTTTTTGAGGGCTTAAAAGAACCTAAAGAGTTAACACTAGAAGAAATTGAAGATACGATTCTTGCGTTTAAAGAAGCAGCAGTAAGAGCAGATAAAGCTGGGTTTGACTTTTTAGAAATTCACGGTGCTCATGGGTATTTAATCAATCAATTTATTTCTCCGCTTACAAATAAAAGAACGGATAAATACAAACAAGGAACCACATTTTTAAAGGAAATTATTAAAGCAATCAAATCGGTATGGCCTAAAGAAAAAGTTATACAACTACGCGTATCAACAAACGAGTATGATCCAAAGGGGTTAACAGTAAAAGACTATGCAGAGTTATTAAAAGATATTGATGTCGATATGATTAATGTTTCAACGGGTGGTGTTGTCTTGCGGAAGGTTGATGCATATCCGCTGTATCAAATTGATGATGCAAAATTTATAAAAGACCACATAAATAAACCAGTTATTGGTGGTGGCTTATTAACAAATATTGCAGATATTGAAAAAGCTCTTGAAAGCGTAGATTTAGTCTATTTAGGGCGCTTGCTATTACGTGATCCATTCTTCATAGCACGCAAATTTGAAGACTTTTTAATTAAGCCGTACGAAAGAGCAAAACAAAAGCGATAAACAAATTGTCAAACGATATCAAGCTGTGATATAATGTAGTTCAATACAATACATGAGGTGAACAAATAATGCAAAAACCCCCTAAAATCAAGTTTTTAATGATCCTTTTGATTGTGTCAGGTATTGTTTTAATTGGAACATTGTTATCACTCGTTTATGCTAGACAACTAGAAGAGGCCTTTGGCGGTAATTCAGGTACTATCGGTATTCGTATTGCGGTACTTATTGTTACTTTCGCGGCGTTTTTATCATCAACAGTATTTAGTTTCTTAGTGTACAACCACAATAGAACTGTTTCAAAAATTAATGATGACACGAATAAGAGAAGCGAATTATTTAGAAATTTACAATTTACGTCAACAAATTATTCGATTATTGAATTTATGGATCGTATGTTGATTTATACAGAGTCAAGCCGGTATGTTGATAAATTTATTAAAAATCGTGATGGTAGTTTTCATATGTTTGAATCATCAATTAATGAAAACGATGTATTTAACCATCCAGATAAATATCAATATATTTCTGTAAAAATCCCATTTAAGGTTGTTGAAGGTAAACAAATTTCTAAAATTACGTTTAACCGTTTAAAATATGAACGAGATAATGTGAATTATGAATTTATTCCACCAGCAGAACACGAAGAAACAAGAGCATATCTTTTATACAACGAATATACAAAACGTAACAACATTATTGTAAACTTAGTTGTTAAGAAAGATTCAAACTTTTTCGATCCAAAGAGTATCAACGTTTTTTCTAAAATTAAAATATCCTTAAATATTACAAGTCTGTTAAGTGTTACTGTAAAAGGTACATCTGAATTGTATTTTATTAACCCTGAACAAATTGAAGGTGACGGTACAAATACATATCGTATCAACTCTTCAAACTTTGTTATTAAAGGTATGCCATTCATTGATGAAAACTTTGATGATGCAAACTAAAAATGAAACTTGCACAACCGTGCAAGTTTTTTTAATGCTTTTTTAGTCCAAAAAAGGTATAATAGTAATGATTTTATAAATGGAGGATGAATCATGAGTAAACACGACATAGGATTGATTGGCTTAGCAGTCATGGGTTCTAACTTAGCACTTAATATGGCTGACAAAGGTTATAAAGTTGCCATCTATAATAGAACTTATAAAGTAGGACAAGCCTTAATGGAAAGCAATCCTCACGAAAACTTATTTTTATACGAACATTTGAAAGACTTTGTTCAAAGTCTAGCAAAACCTAGAAAAATTATTTTAATGGTAAAAGCAGGTTCAGCTGTTGATTATGTAATGAATGACCTTATACCACTTCTTGACAAAGAAGATATTGTTATTGATGGTGGTAATTCAAACTTTAAAGATACCATTTTGCGTACAAAACGATTAGAAGAATTAAATCTTCACTTTTTAGGTGTTGGTATTTCTGGTGGTGAAGAAGGTGCTAGATTTGGTCCAGCAATTATGCCGGGTGGAAACAAAGAAGCTTACAAACATGTTCAACCAATTTTTGAATCAATCGCAGCTGTTGCAGAAAATGAGCCATGCGTGACATATATTGGCACGGATGGTGCAGGTCATTATGTAAAAATGGTTCATAATGGTATTGAATATGCTGACATGCAATTGATTGCTGAAAGTTACGCATTATTAAAACACTTGGGCGGATTTACAAACAGTGAGCTTAGTGATATTTTTACAGAATGGAATAAAGGCGAACTCGATTCTTTTTTAATTGAAATTACTGCACAAATTTTTAAAACAAAAGATCCAGAAACAAATAAAGATTTAATTGATGTCATCTTAGACCGTGCAGAACAAAAAGGTACAGGTAAATGGACAACAGAAGAAGCTTTAAATACAGGTACTGATGCTTCATTATTAACTTCTGCAGTTTATGCAAGATTTATGTCAAGCCAAAAAGAAGCACGCATACATGCTTCTAGTGTCTTGAACTATGAAAAACCAGCGTTAAATATTGATAAAAAAATGTTAGTTGAACAAGTCCGTAGAGCCTTATATGCAAGTAAAATAATTGCATATGCACAAGGTTTTGACTTAATGAATCGTGCAGCGAAAATGTATAACTGGGATTTAAACTTTGAAGCTATTTCCAAAATATTTAGAGCGGGATGTATTATTCGTGCGAAATTCTTAAATTTAATTAGTATTGCATATAAAAATGATAAAAATTTATCAAACTTGATGCTTGATGATTACTTCAAAAAAGTATTAGAAAATTATCAAATTTCACTCCGTCAAACGATTGCTACTGCAGTTATGGCAGGCGTAAGTATTCCTGCATTTAGCGCTGCAATAAGCTATTTTGATGCATATAGAACAAAAGATTCAAATGCAAATCTTATTCAAGCTCAAAGAGACTTGTTTGGTGCTCATACATTTGAACGTATCGATAAAGAAGGGTCCTTCCATCATCATTGGTAATAATAAAGCGGTTCAATTAGAATCGCTTTTTTTATGGATTAAATTTAATAAATAGTTTAGTAATATTCCACTAATTGCTGCAAGCGCAAGTGCTGGAAAATAAACAACATTGCCATTTACTTTATATAAAGGAAATCCGCCATTAGGTAAGGCGTAGTGTCCACCAAGTCCAATAACAAAGATGAGAGATATAATCGCAAGGTTTTTAGGATCGAACATGTCGACTTTTTTATCGATCATTAGTGTAATACCTTGACTTGCAATAACACCAAATAAATAGATACTCGCGCCATTTACAACCGCATTAGGTATGAAGTTTGTAAATAACGCAAGTGGTGTAAACGATAGAATAATCGCAAGTATTGCAGTTAGTCCAAAAACGTAGGTTGAAAAGTTTTTAGTTATCGCACTAGCTGATATGTTTTCACCATAGTTTGTTCCTGCAGGACCACCAAAGAATGTTGATACGATATCGCCGATACCATCACCAATTAAGTTTTCTCCAAGTAGCGGACTAATATGATACATCTTTTGTGGGACTCTTTCTTATGCTAAATTGTTTACATATAAATCAAGTTGATAAACATGTGCAGTTGATTCTGGAATCGTTACTAATGCAATCGGCACAATCGCTAGTAAAGCTGTTGGTAATGCACTTAGATTCATTTCACTAAATGTTGTAAAAATAGTCCAATTTAGCAATTTTATGCCGCCATCTTGCATGTTAGCACCGAATGCAAATGGATTTTCTTGCATTATTAAAGCAATAATAATATGTGTAAACGTTCCGATGCCCATGCCGATTAAAATCGGTATTTGACTTATAAAACCTTTCTTTAAAACAATCGTTAATGTAACAATTGAAAGTGTTGTTACTATTCCGACAATCATTGGTATTATGTTTAACATATTAGACCGTGTATTTATTTCAAACACACCACTAATTGCATTACCGGCTAATGATAAACCAATGATAGCAGCAACTGGTCCTGTTACAACAGGTGGTAGAATTTCATCAATTTTGTTTCTGCCAAATTTTTTTACAACAAACCCTACAAAAATAGAAATTAACCCTGATAACATAATAGCAATTTGAATCGGACCTAACAAGGACTTATCGATTAAATTTGTCGTTTGCCAATTTGTCATAAAACTTGCCCCTACAATACTAACTGCAGGAATGTATGAAAAACTAGATCCATAATAAAGTGGTATTTTTCCCTTAGTAACTAAAAGAAATACAAGTGTTGCCACACCGCTTGAAAAAATAGCTGTCGGAATGTTAAATTTCATTAACATTGCTGCTAGAACAGTAGCGGGTAACATAACTAAAAATTGCTGCACTGCAAAAATTATTGCATGCCAAAAAGATGGTCTCTCATCAGGAAGATAACCAAGTTTGTTTTTTTCCATACAAAAAAAATCCCCTTTTCTTTTATTTTTTGTAAGGTCTTTTTATTAAAAAAAGGATACACTCGTATCCTTTGTTTTCCGGGCAAAATCACCTTGTAACACTCACGGGTGTTAATTAAAGGACCTTTACTGTTTGTAAGTATATCAAGAATTTAATTGTTTTTCAAGAAAAAAGTTGAAAATCATCTTTTTTCTATTTTTTAGCTATTAGTGTTAAAATAAAATCAATGAGGAGGATATATCATGAAAGACGATTTGAAGAAGAGATTAAGTGAAATGTCATTTCATGTCACACAAGAAAATGGGACAGAGCCACCTTTTAGAAATGAGTTTTATAATCATTTTGAAAAAGGTATTTATGTAGATATTGTATCTGGTGAACCACTATTTTCGAGTTTAGATAAGTTTGAAAGTGATTGTGGTTGGCCAAGTTTTGCAAAACCAATTACAAAACTTACGAATAAACGAGATACAAGTTACGGAATGGAACGTATTGAAGTAAGAAGTAAAGAAGCAGATAGCCATCTTGGGCACGTATTTAATGATGGTCCAAAAGATCTTGGTGGCCTAAGATATTGTATAAATTCAGCCGCTTTACGATTTATTCCATATGAAGAACTAAAAGGAACAGTTTATGAGCCTTATTTAGAACTTTTTCAAGAAAACAAGAAATAGGAAATGTGTTATACTAATATTAATAATATAAACAGGAGAATTTTATGAAATTAGATTACAAAAAGACGATTTTTGTTGGGATGGCATTTTTCGTAATTTCAATGTTCTGGATTACATACGATAATATCATTGCCAAAATATTGATTGACAAATTCGGTTTAACCCAAGTATCATCAGGTTTTGTTATGGCACTTGATAACATTTTGGCGCTATTTATGCTGCCGTTATTCGGTTCGTTATCCGATAAAACAAAAAGTAAATATGGGCGTAGAACGCCATACATTTTTATTGGCACATTGGTAGCGGCAGTTGCCTTTGTCACATTATCATTTGTTGACCAAAAACAAACGGAACGTATTGAATCTTCAACAATTATTGAAGAGTACGACTATATTAACGACAAGATTACATTAAATGGTGAACCCGTAAATTTAACACTTGGTGAATGGAACCAAATCTTTAATGAGATTCGTGCAAAACGATCAACTGATTACGCACTTGGCCGCATTACTGCAGCAGAGCGTGACAAAACACTGAATAAAATGCAGGAAGACTATGACCGTATCATTGAAGTTTATGGTATTGATAAATCTAATTTAAATTATCAATTAACTGCTCTACAACAAAGGGACTTTGTTGATATTTATCACAATTACTTAAGTAATAAAGCCTATGAAATGACTTCGAGACAGCCAGCAAATTTTATTTTATTTATTGGTTTATTGTTTATTGTACTTGTTGCCATGTCAACCTTTAGATCGCCTGCTGTTGCATTGATGCCAGACGTAACAATTAAACCACTTCGTAGCAAAGCGAATGCTGTCATTAATCTTTTAGGTGCGATAGGTGGAATTATTTCAACAGGATTACTTTTATTTTTAGGTTTATCTAAAGCGTCCTATGTTCATTACACAAGTATTTTCTTAATTACAAGTGGACTTATGATTGCAGGATTAGCAGTATTTTTAATTACAGTTAATGAAAAGAAACTTGTAGCAGAATACGAGCTTGAAGTCAAACGACTAGGATTGGAAGAAACAGAAGAACAACCAAAAGAAAAAACAATCGGCAAATTAACAAAGAGCCAATTTAAATCTTTAGTCTTTATTTTAGTTTCTGTATTCTTATGGTTTACAGGATATAACGCTGTTACAACAAAATTAAGTGATTATGCACCTAAAGTCTTACAAATGGACTTTGCAATCCCACTTATTATTGCACAAGCAACCGCAATTATCGCGTTTATTCCAATTGGTGTTTTATCAAGTAAATTTGGCCGTAAAAAAATGATTTTAGTCGGTGTTGCATTACTTACAATAAGTTTCGCATCAGCTTCATTTTTAACAGCCCAAACAGGCTGGATTATTTACATTATCTTAGGTTTAACTGGTATTGCATGGGCAACGATTAACGTTAACTCATTCCCGATGGTTGTTGAGCTTGCGACAGGAAATGATGTTGGTAAATACACAGGTTACTATTATACATTCTCGATGGCTGCTCAAATTATGACACCAGTGCTATCTGGTGCATTTATGCATTATTTAGGACGCGGCACATTATTCCCTTATGCAGCATTCTTCGTTTTTGCTTCCTTTATTACTATGTTATTTGTTAAACATGGCGATCGCAGACTTGAAGAAGATAATAAGAGTTTATTAGAATATTATGATGTTGACTAATTGGTGAAGTATATTAAATAGAAAAAATTCCCCTTTCATTCATAAATACATTTAGTATTTTCAGAAAGGGGGTTTTTTATTTCTTGTCTACATAAGATTATTGGTATTTAGTATAGAACAGTAGACATGAATAGTAAGAATCCTTACTTATGATAAAATATGAGGAAGGAGGCGATGCTTCATGTCAAAAACCATGACTGGTAAACGTTACTCAATTGATTTTAAAGAA
>DUPY01000020.1 GCA_012838065.1 Acholeplasma sp.
GAATATAGAAATCTGGCTATCTAATTTTTATAATATTTAACCTGTCTACTTGACAAGTATCAGTTCATAATTAGACTATAGGCTTTTTTGTTTAATCAAAAATATTAATTTGATACACTTTCTTTTGATGCCCCTCAACAATACGTTGCCATTTAGAACTTCTTCCTTTTCCCAATGGACGAATGATGTTATTATCACGTAACCGTTTTAATGTTCGATCAATTGTTGCATCGGAAACATTGGGATGCTGTGTTCGTATATCTTCTTTAGAAAATATGCCATCAAACTTCATAATCGTGTTTTCAATATTATCACTCTTGTTTAAATCTTTCTCAAACTCATAAGCATAAGCAATATCGTTAACCTTCTTGTATGCATCCATGAGTAACGTAATAAGCAAGCGACTTAAAAAGTCCGTTTGAGCGAAGCCTGATGCGTATAAATGTCGCGCTTGAATTAAAGCGGCATGCCATTCGTTTTTAATTTCTACGAAACTTTCAAAGAAACTCGTATATTTAAATATACCAAAGTGTTTTAATAACAAAGCATAAACGATAAGTAAACCTAATAGATCATTTTTACTACTAAAAATATCGAGTTCCAAAAAATCAACGTAAAAATTTACAATTAACTGTGTTAATTCAAAACTATTTTTATGTATTTGTTTACTTAACAACGTTAATAATTCATCTAAGTAAACACGCTTTGAAGTCTTTTTAGCTCGTTCACCAATTAGTGTAATCTCTTCAAATGTATTGAATACAATTGGCTCTAAGTTTGCACATAAATATTTTGACATATCGATGATTTCATTTGATAACAATTCGAAATCTTCAGAGTATTTTTGTAGTGTTATTAAAATTTTCTTTAAATTAAGTAACAATGTCTCATCGTTATTTTTGGCAGATAAATTTTTTTTAGCAAGTGCTTTAAGTCGTGCATCTGTAATGCCTAAACTTAAAAGTTTTCCTAAAGCATAGATGTCATTTTCTAAGACATTTTTTTGGAAACTATTCAAATCACGACTAAAAAGCTCATCATAATAAAATGATTTGCCTTTACTTTCATAAAGTGATAGCAATAAAGCTATGACTTCGTTTGTTATTTGAATGCGTTCCATATTACCTAATGCTTTCATAGTCACCCTTAGTTGAAGCTACTACCACCAATAAATTCTCTGAGTAATGAATTACATGGTACAAGATCTTCATCAATTACCTTAAAGTATTTTAAAAATTTCAATAGTCTATTTGCTGTTATGAAGTGTTTACTTTCAATTGGAACAGCTTGTAACTGTCTAACAGCATGTGGTTTTAATACAGCAAATTCATACGTTAGTTCGGAATTAAAGACGTAATTGGCGTCATTTTGGAATGGATATATCCATTTAAATTCTCCACGTCGAACACTTGCCCACATATCCATGGTATCTTCTGCTGATGAGTTACGGTATTTTTGGTCACGAACAATACGACGTAATAATCTTAGGTCCGTAATACTAATTGGGTTATGGTCATCAATGTGCAATTGTGTTTGTGGTGCAATATAAATTTTGAATTTTTGATGTGCAGGAATACTCTTAGTTAGCATTTCATTAAGTGAGTGTATACCTTCAATAATAATTGGTGTATGTGAATCAACTTTAATTACTTTACCCCGTTCACGTTTTCCAATCTTAAAGTTAAAGTGTGGAAGTTCAACTTCTTCACCACGAATAAGTTTTAACATATGTTCATTAAACAATTCGATATCTAAAGCTTCAACATGCTCTAAATCAGGTTTACCAAATTCGTCTTTTGGTGCCATATCACGTTCTAAGTAATAATCGTCCATAGAAATCATTACTGGTTGCAAGGCACGGCTCTTAAGTTCAATTCTTAAGCGGTTAGCAAACGTTGTTTTACCACTTGAAGAAGGACCAGCAATTAAAATTAGACGGATATCTGGTGTTTTAGAAATAATATCACCTAATTCATATAATTGGTGGTTGTGTTTTGTTTCACACATGTTAACAAAGTCAACACTTGCTTTACGATCAACTGCGTATTGGTTAATACGTGGAATTGTGTTTCCACGTGTAATTCTTCCCCATTTTGCAACTTCTCGTAATGCTGCACCAAAGCGTGGTTCATCAAAAAACTCAGGGATTTTTCCGTCAAACTCTGCTCTTGGATATTGAATAATAAAACCAGGATGATATAAAAACATTTTGAAATCACGTAAATAACCTGTTGATGGCAGCATATAGCCAAACATATAGTTCATATAACCATCACATTCATATAAGTTAACATATTCTTCTTCACGATATTTTAAAATATCTACTTTATCTTGCATATTGAATTTTTGGTAAAGAATGGTTGCTTCACCAACAGAAATTCTACGTCTTTCAATACTTAAATCTAAGTCGATTAAGCGTTGAACTTCTTTACGTATACTATTAATCACTTTATCGTCTAATATGCCATCGAATGATTCGAAAACACCTAAAATTGAACGACTAACAGTATAATTAAATTTAAGTTTAGCTTTTGGATATAAATTATGTACTGCTTTAGCAATAACATAACGCAATGTTGATTCATAAATTTTAATTGCATCCGCATTGTTATACGTTAAAAATTTAACTTCTGCATCTTTTGTTAAAATGTATGCTAACTCTCTAAGACGTTGATTAACACTAACTGCTAGTGCATCTTTAACGCCAAAGTCTTTGGCCACATCTTTTAATACAGGTGGCACATCGTAACCTTTAGTTACGCCATCATACGTAATATTAATCATTTTATCTCTCCCTAATCTATATCGTTATCGTCGAACAAATCGAGTCGACTTAAACGTATTTTTTTATTATTTTTTACAACAATTTCTTCTTTTACAATATCAATTGTTGCTTCTTTTTTAGTTTCTTCTACAGTTTTAAGTTTTTTAGGTAAAACAACATCATCTGGTTCATCATCTAAAAGTTCAGTTAAGGCCTCACTTATTTCAATTAGATATGGAAGACCTAATTTCTCGATATCGTATAATTTTTTACCAAATTTATTTTGTGTGTATTTTAAATCATTTACCGTATATTTCATGCCAACCCTATCGGTAACAACTAAAACACTCACATTTTCTTTTGTTTGTTCTTTTGAAATTCGCGCGGCACTTACAACATAATGTGGGTTTAATTTTTGCATTTCCACAACGCGAATACCACGACGATTTCTACTATATGCAGGTAAACTATCCACTTCATCCTTAATAACATGTCCTCGAATAGTTAATAAGGCAATTTCATCATTGCTTTTCGCGTAAAATGCTTCTACAAGCTCATCGTTCGCTCCAAGAGCCATACTCTTCACCCCGCCGGCTTGCGTACCATATAAAGGCAATTCATCCGTTTTAAATCGTAGAACATAACCATCTTTAGATACGGCAATGATGTTACGTTTTTGATGCATATCGACACTTACAAGCTCATCATTTTTTGATAATCTCATTGCACGCATTGATTTAGAGTATCTTGAAACTTCAAAGTCTTTTAATTTCACTTGTTTCATCATACCTTGTTTTGTTGCAAGTAATAAATAGAAAGGATTATCAAAGTTTTCGATATCAAAGACTTTCAAAATACGTTCATCTTTTTCAATAGAGATAATGTTATTAATGTAAACACCTAAATCTTTCCACTTTTGCTCATCAATCTTAAATACTGGTAAGAAAATGTAGTTGCCTAAGTTTGTAAATAATAATAAAGTATCTGTAGTTTTAACTTCCTTTTCAAAAATAAGGGCATCATCGTTTTTAAGTCCAATGGATTGTGATGCTTGATAACTTCTTACAGAAGCGCGTTTTACATAGCCATCTTTTGTAATACCAATATAAACTTGCTCTTGAGATACTAGCTCTTTTTCATCGATACGAATTGTTGAAATTTCTTCTTCAATTTCAGATTTACGGTCGTAACCTAATTTATCACTTACTTCTTTCAATTCGTCCTTAATTGCTTTTTTAAGTGCTCTTTCATTCGTTAATAAATGATTTAAATGTTTAATTTGTTCACTTAATAGATCATTTTCTTTTTGCAATGCAAGAACATCTGTATTTGAAAGTCGATAAAGTTGTAAAGTCACTATAGCTTCGGCTTGTAAATCACTAAATCCAAATGCTTCCATAATGTTTGCTTTAGACTCAGCTTTGTTGTTAGACGAACGAATAATTTTAATAATTTCATCTACAACAGAAACCATTTTAATCAAACCTTCAACAATATGTTGACGTTTTGTTGCACGTTCCAACTCATAGTTCGAACGATTCGTCATCACATCTTTTTGATGGTTAATATAAGCTTTTAAAATTGGGATGACACCGACGAGTTCAGGTCGATTATTTAATATAGCAACCATGTTATAGTTGTAACTAATTTGCATGTCCGTGTTTTTAAACAAATAATTTAAAATAAAGTTTGCATCGCTACCTTTTTTAAGGTCAATTGCAATTCTTAAGCCTTCTTGGTCTGTTTCATCGCGTACTTCTAAAATATCTTCTAATCTTTTATCGACACGTAGCATGTCAATACTTTTCACTAAATCCGCTTTGTTAACTTCATACGGAATTTCAGTAACAACAATACGATCTTGTGTTTTACTCATTTCTTCAATAAAGCTACGAGCTCTTACAACAACTTTACCCGTTCCGGTTTCAAGTGCTTGTAAAATACCAGCTTTACCTTGAACAATACCACCGGTAGGAAAATCTGGACCTTTAATGATCCCTGCTATTTTTTCAAACGGTACATCTTCTTCATCTATTAAAATCATTGTTGCTTCAATAATTTCTCTTAAGTTGTGTGGTGGAATTTTTGTTGCATAACCACTGCTAATCCCCATCGCACCATTTACAAGTAAGTTTGGGAATTTTGACGGTAAAACAACCGGTTCAACTTCCTCATCGTCAAAGTTCGGTACAAAAGGAACCGTACGCTTGTCAATATCTTTTAATAAAGCTTCTGAAGCACGTGATAATCTTGCTTCCGTATAGCGCATTGCCGCAGCAGGGTCTCCATCAATTGATCCATTATTACCATGCATATCAATTAACGTCATTCCCATTTTAAAATCTTGACTTAGTCGCACCATTGCTTCATAAATTGATGAGTCACCATGTGGGTGATATTTACCCATAACTTCACCTGCAATACGTGCAGATTTTTTATATGGTTTGTTATGAAACATCCCCATTTGATGCATCGCATATAATATACGTCGTTGAACAGGTTTTAATCCATCTCTTGCATCTGGTAATGCACGATCTTGAATAATATATTTAGAGTATCTTGCAAAACGTTCGCTAACGATATCTTCTAAGGATTCGGTTATAATTTTTTCGATAAACGTGTCTATTTGTTTTAGTTTAGACATTATACCCCTCCTTTTTCGATGTCAAAGTCATCACTAACTTCAAAATCGACATTTGATTCAATCCATTGTCTACGAGGCATAACATCATCACCCATCAATACAGAAATGCGTTTATCAGATGAACTGAAATCATCAATTTTAACTTGAATTAACGCACGTGTTTCTGGATTCATTGTTGTATCCCAAAGTTGACTTGCATTCATTTCACCAAGACCTTTAAATCGCTGAATTGAATATTCACCGGTATCAATATGTTGTTTTAATTCATCGTCTGACCATGCGTAAATAATTTCTTCTTTTTTACCGCGCTTTAACGTTAATTTATATAACGGTGGTTGAGCTAGATACAGTCTTCCATCCTCAATTAACGGACGCATAAATCTAAAGAAAAATGTTAGTAATAAAACTTGGATGTGTGCGCCATCTGTATCGGCGTCTGTCATTATAATAATTTTTTGATAATTACATTTTTTTAAATTGAAATCCGCACCAAAATCTGCACCTATTGTATGAATAATCGTATTGATTTCCTCATTTTTTAGAATCATATCAAGTGTTGCTCGTTCGGTATTAATAACTTTACCACGTAATGGTAATATCGCTTGGAATCTACGGTTACGACCTTGCTTTGCTGATCCACCCGCAGAGTCACCTTCAACTAAGAAGAGTTCATTAACGGTTTTATCTTTACCTTGTGCAGGCGATAATTTCCCTGATAAAACAACTTCTTTTTTATTACGTGTTTTACCCAAGCGTGCTTCATCGCGAGCTTTACGCGCTGCTTCTCTAACTCTTTGAGCTTGTTGTGCTCTAAAGATAATACTTTCAGCGACTTCTTTATTTTCTTCTAAATATGTTGAAAAATGTTCATAGACAACTTGTTCGGTTGCATTACGAGCTTCAGGTGTACCTAATTTATTTTTTGTTTGTCCTTCAAACTCTAAAATATGTTCTGGTATTCTAAGGGAAACGATTGCTGTTAAACCTTCGCGAATATCTGAACCATCTAAATTAGGATCTTTATCTTTTACTAAGTTGTATTTTCTTGCATAATCATTAACAGCTTTTGTTAAACCTGTTTTAAATCCAACTTCGTGTGTTCCACCATCTTTAGTACGAACATTATTAACAAATGAAATAATTGTTTCCAGATAGTCTTTTTTAAATTGGAACGCAACATCTACTTCAATATAAGATTTTTTAGCTGTTTGGCTTAAAAATTTACTCTGAATTAAAAATGTTTCATGAATTTGTTCTTTGCCTTTATTAATCCACTCAACATAAGCTTTAATACCTTCGTCGTATTTAAACACTTCTTTTGTTTTTGTACGTTCATCATTTAAGGTAATTTTTAGACCTGATATTAAAAATGCTGATTCACGTAATCTCTCTTTAATTAAATCATAGTTAAAGAGTGTTGTTGAAAATATTTTTGGATCGGGTTTGAAAAGAACAGTTGTTCCTGTTCTATTTGTTGTTCCGATTTTTTCCAAAGGTAATATAACTTTACCACCTTCCGAAAATCTTTGTTTAAAAATTTGATTGTCACGATATACTGTAACTTCCAAAAATTGACTTAATGCGTTAACAACGCTCGAACCTACACCATGAAGACCACCAGAAACCTTGTAGCCGCTTTCTTCGCTAAACTTACCGCCAGCGTGTAGAACAGTAAAAATGATTTGTGTCGTAGGTACACCAGACTCATGCATTTTATAAGGCATTCCTCGACCAAAATCATTGACTGAAATCGAATTATCATTATGGATAGTTACGTTGATTTCATTTCCAAATCCAGAGAGGGATTCATCAATCGCATTATCCAATATCTCCCACACTAGATGATGCAATCCTCGGCTGTCTGTAGAACCGATATACATACCTGGTCTTTTTCTTACAGCTTCAAGCCCTTCAAGTATTTGTATTGAGTGTTCATCGTAGTTATTTGTTTTGTTACTCATCTATTCACCCATTTCTATCTTTAATGGTATTATATCAAAAAATGTCGTCAAGGACAATGACTTGCATATGTTTTTTAAGAATATATTAGGATTAAAATAATCAAATTTAAAAATAAAAACTATTTACCTTATATCGCTATTTTTTTATAAAAAAATGTTATAATAGCATAAGTGAGGGATTTTAATGAATACATTAATTATTTTTGCATTTTTATTATTATCATATTTACTAGGTTCAATTCCGTTTGGACTACTTATTGGTAAAACATTTAAAGGTATTGATATACGGTCTGCAGGATCTAAAAGTACTGGTGCAACAAACACAATGCGTCTTTTAGGCTGGCGTTTTGGACTTTTAACATTATTTTTAGATTCAATTAAAGGTATTATTGTGATTGTTATCGTCCGATATATATTAAATGATTATTATATGATAAAACTTTTTAATTACAATATTGAAATTTTAGGATTATATGGAATTGCGGCTGTATTAGGTCATGTATTCTCAATTTACATTGGGTTTAAAGGTGGTAAAGCTGTTGCGACATCCTATGGGATTTTAATGATTTTAACGCCACTAACTGGTCTTGCAGCAACTATAGTATTTGCATTAATCGTGAAATTTACAAAATATGTTAGCTTAGCATCAATTGTCACATCACTTCTTGTGTTTGTTATATCACTCTTTGGTATTTTCATCAAAGATGTTGATTATATTCGCTTGGTAAGAATCGAAACCTTAGTTACCTATATGGTTTTAGTAAGTATTATTTATATACGTCATAAAGCGAATATTGAAAGACTTCAAAATGGTACAGAAAATAAAATAAATATTAAATAAAAAGTTCCCAAAATGTTGGGAACTTTCTTTTTACTTAGGTAATTCTATGCGTCCAACAGGAAACTTTGCAAAACGACTTGCTTCTTTTCCATGTACGGGATCCGTTTTATCAAATGGCCAACCACCAAACTGATGATCACGAAAATCTTTATATGCTTGTAAAACTGCCTCCTCCGTATTCATAACAAAGGGTCCATAAGCATATACAGGCTCATTGATAGGCATGCCTTCGACAAGTAAGAACTTACTTGTACCAATTATACCTTTAAGTTTAATGTTCTTCTTATCAACTAGTTTAAATATTTTTTCTCCAATATATTCATCCTGATCTATTGAATAATTGTTGGCATCAAAGGCATATAGCATTCGAAACAGACTTTTCTTACCACCTTCAAGAATATTTCAGATTCAGCATCAATTTCAATCAACATAATTTTTACGCCATTATTTAAATCATAAGCCCACGAATCAGGATTAGGTTCTAAAGCAATGTAGTCATTAAATTTACCAGCAATTAATTTTATCCGAGCTTCTTTATTTGGTGTGCCAATTTTTATTAAAGGAATTTCATTTCGCCATAGCATTCTAAATAGAGACAAAAGTGCCCCACAAGGCGGCACTTTTTTTATGTTTATTCTTCAAATTGTGAATTGTATAATTCTGCGTAAAATCCATCTTTTTCAAGTAATTCTTGGTGTGTACCACTTTCAACAACATCGCCATCTTTCATAACTAAGATAACATCTGCATTTTTAATTGTTGATAGACGGTGCGCAATAACAAACGATGTTCTGCCTTTCATGAGTTCATCCATCGCCTCTTGAATTAAAATTTCAGTTCTAGTATCAATACTTGAAGTTGCCTCATCAAAGATGAGCAATGGTGCATTTTGAATCATTGCACGAGCGATAGTAAGTAATTGTTTTTGACCGGCTGATAAGTTAAGTTTATCAGTTAATACCGTATTGTATTTTTCTGGTAGTGTATTAATAAAGAAATGAATACCTACCGTTTTACATACACGTTTAACTTCTTCAAATGTAATATTTTGTTTATTGAAGACTAAATTATCATATACAGTTCCTTCAAATAACCATGTGTCTTGTAGAACCATTCCAAATAAATCATGGACACTTTCACGTTTCATATCTTTAATAGACACACCATCAATTAAAATATCGCCACTGTTTACTTCATAAAATCTCATAAGTAAGTTTACAAGCGTTGTTTTACCAGCACCTGTTGGACCAACAATCGCAACTTTCTGACCTGATTTCACGTGAACCGAAAAATCTTTAATGATGAGTTTGTTTTCTTCATAACCAAATTTAACATTTTTAAATTCAACATCACCTTTAACAGTATTTAGTACCGTTTCTTTATGTGATTCATCTTCAAGTTCTTTTTCTTCTAAGAAATCAAAGACACGCTCACTTGCTGCTGTACCTGATTGAAGCGATGTCATTGCTTGACTAATGTTTGATAATGGTTGGGTAAATAAACGAATATATATAATAAACGCTAAAATAACACCAAATTCAATTTTGTTACGAGCAACTAATAATGCACCAACAATGACTACTGCAACATAACCTATATTTCCTAAGAATCCCATAAGTGGCATCATTAGACCTGAAGTAAACTGTGATTTATATCCACTTTCATAGAGTTTCGTATTCATTTCTTCAAATTTTTCTTTAGATTCTTTTTCACCGTTATATGCTTTTACAATCGTATGTCCTGTATAAACTTCTTCGATATGTCCGTTTAAGGCACCTAATTGTTGTTGATACGTCTTAAAGTATTTTTGAGATTTTGAAATAATAACGAACATGAAAACAAAACCAATAATTGATGAAAGAATTGCTGTAATTGCCATGATCCAATTTGTAATAAACATCATAATGATTGAGCCAATAAATAATGTTGTTGATGTTACAAGTGAACTGAAACTCTGATTTAGTGTCTGACCGATTGTATCAACATCGTTTGTCATGCGGCTTAAAATATCACCAACATTACGTGTATCGTAATATTTAAACGGCACTTTGTTCATTTTATCAGCCATTTCTTTTCTAAACTTGTTAGATACTCTTTGGCTTACTGTCGTCATAATAAAACCTTGCATATAGTTAAATAAGAACCCAGCACTATACATTGCGACAAGCGTTAGTGCTAGTTTTTTCACTAAATCCATATTGATGGCAAAACCTTTTTCAGGATCTAGACCATACGAAATTTCATTCGTCATTTGCTTAATAATATCTGGACCTAAAATTGTGAATATTGTACCAATAAAGGCAATCACAACAGCAAAGATAATTAAATAACGATAAGTGTTTGTATATAGAAAAAGTTTTTTGAATGATTTTTTAAAATCTTTAGCTTTTTCTCCACCCATACCTGGACCATGTCCATGACGTGTTACTCTTCCTGCTTCTTGAGTTTTAGTATTTTGTTCTTTACTCATTGTAATTCCTCCTCTGACAATTGTGATAGAGCAATTTCACGATATACTTTGTTTTCACGTAGTAATTCATTATGTTTCCCTGCTCCAACAATTTTACCTTGATCTAAAACTAAAATGAGATCTGCATTTTGAATTGTACCAATACGTTGAGCAACGATTAATGTAATTTGATTGTTTAAGTTTTTCTTTATTGCATCACGTAGATTTCGGTCTGTTCTATAGTCTAAGGCAGAGAATGAATCGTCAAAAATTAAGATTTCTGCTTCTTTTTGAATTGCACGTGCAATGGAAAGTCTTTGTTTTTGTCCACCAGAGAAGTTTTTTCCTGCTTGTGAAACATGAGCTTTTTCTCTTTCATCTAAACTGTTTACAAAGTCACTTGCTTGAGCAATGGTCAATGCATTTTGAATATCTTCTTTTTTCGTTTCATCTTCTAAACCATAATTAACATTTGATTTAATCGTTCCACTAAATAAAAATGCTTGTTGTGAAATGTAGCCTACTCGACGTCGTAAATCCTTTTGAACATATTTTTTAATATCTAATCCATTGATTTTAATTTCACCTTCAGTAACATCATAAAATCTAGGAATCAAATTAATCAACGTTGTCTTACCTGCTCCTGTAGCTCCAATGATTGCAACAGTTTGACCTGCAGTTGCTTTAAAACTAATATTATCTAGTACTAAATCTGATGCATCAGGATATTTAAACGACACGTTATTAAATTCTAACATTTCGATATGATCAACAAGCGGCTCAGAACCATCTTTAATTTTTGTTTTTGTATCTAATACTTCTAAAATACGGCCTGCAGATACTTGTGCTCTTGGTAAAATAATGAATATCATTATTAACATCATAAATGCAGAAATTGCTTGTATCGCATATGTTGAAAATACAACCATATTTCCATATAATTCTCCGCGAGCAATAATGCTTTCTACAGGGTTTAAGATGTTTATATCTATACCATGAATTAAGCCTGCGCCAATCCAGTAAATAACAAGGTTAATACCTGTCATGACTAAAGTCATCGTTGGTCCAATCAAACTCATGATTCGTCCAGTAAATAAGCCATCATTCATTAAATTATCGTTAATTGAATTAATTTTTCTTTTTTGGAAGCTTTCGGCGTTATAAGCTTTAATTACTCTTAAACCTGTTAAGTTTTCTCTTGAATATTTATTCAATTCATCGGTGTTTTTTTGAATACGTTTAAATCTAGGTACTGCTAAGAAGACAATAAGCATTAGTACAATCGCTATTAAAAATATAGCCGCTGCTGTAGCTATGCTCCATTGCCATTCTGTTTTAGAAATCTTTAACACACTCCATACAGCAAGTATTGGTGCTTTAATTAGTAACTGGGCACCCATTGAGATAAACATTTGAACTTGGTTAATATCATTTGTTGATCTCGTAATTAAACTTGGTGTAGAGAAGGCATTAATTTCTTGTAACGAAAACTCCGTTGTTTTATCAAATGTTTTCGTACGTAATCTAGCTGAAAAACGGCTAGATAGTCTTGAGAAGATATAACCTACAACAACACTTAACGCTAAACTTCCTAGCGCAAGCGATAACACAATTAAACCTTTCTTGACAATACCCCAAATATCTGGATTTGAATCTTGTGTCATTAATGTAATTTGTTTGACGTAAACTGGCATTTCAAGTTCAAGAAACACTTGACCGAAAATTAAGCCAAAAGATATTAAAATGAATATCCATTCACGTCGTTTCAAATATCTTAATATTTTAAACATTTAGTTCCCTCTTTCCTCTTCTAGTAAATTTTGCTTTATTTTGCCAAGCACGTTCATAAAAACTTGGAGTTCATCGTTGGAGACATTTTTGATCATGATTCGTTCAAGGTTCATAATACGATTATTCATCGATTGAAAAAACTTTTGTGATTTAGCTGTCACTTTGATTATTTTTTTTCTACTATCTATATCATCAGGAATAATTTCGATAAACCCATTTTGTTCAATAAGTTTTAACATTCTTGAAGTTGTTGATTTTCTCATCATAAAAACATCTTCTAAATCACTTGGATGAATTTTCCTTTGATTATTTTCAATTAAATATTTAATGATTGCACCATGGGGCATAGAAAGTTGTGACTGATTCACATCTTTGTGCGTATAGCGCACAATTAAATTCATTAAGTTCCTTAGTTCTAATCCAATTTGTTCCATTTATTCACCACCCATTTTATTTAGTTAGCATGCTAATTATTATATGGATTTTTCAGATAAAGTCAATCGTTTTGCAACATTATATAGTGATGAGACGTGGATATGTAAATTTTGCCATAACTAATAAAAAAAAGACCTAAGATAAGGTCTTACTTAAATACTTAATTTATATTTACTTATACTGATTCATCGAAGTCATGATTTGACGAACTTGTTTTTCAGAAGGTGTTCTACCCATTTGTCTCATCATTTCTCTAATCATTTGCTCATTAACTGGAGGGTTTTTCTCTAAATATTTTTTAAACCACGCACGTGCAATAAAGAAACCTGCAACACCGCCGGCAATTAACGCTAAAACTCCAATTATTAATCCCCAATACCATTCCATGTAAACTTCACCTCGATTTCTCTAATATTTTACGCTATATTTCAATAAAATTCAAGTGCTTACATTTTTTTGTAAATGATTACTTTTTTTAATCCATAATTTTTTTCTTTTTGTTTAGAAAATGAACCGATTCTATCGGGAAGTGTATTGGATTTAATAAGTTCACATACAATCGTTGATTCGTCCTTCGTATAGGCTTCTAAAGTTTTAATCACTTCTTCATATACATTAAGGTTATATGGCGGATCTAAAAAAATAAGGTCAAATTTACGATTGATTGCATCACTTAAAAAACGTTTATAATCCATTTGTAAAACTTGATAGTTTGGCACGTCTAGTTTATGGATGTTTTCTTTGATTACATCGATGGCTTTTCGTTGTTTATCAACGAATGTAATATGTTCGGCACCACGACTAAAGGCTTCTAAACCGTATGCGCCTGAACCAGAAAAAAGGTCTAATACGACCTTTTTATCTAAATTTCCTAGCATATTAAAAACAGCCACTTTAACCATATCGCTCGTTTCACGTGTATCATCACTTAAAACGCGTTTTATGATAAAGCCTCGTTTTGTACCGCCAGTAATTCTCATACTGTTGGTGTATAACCTGTTTGTTTGATGACTTCTAAAGCCTTAGTAACATCATTATCTTTTACGACAACAATGTGATTATCTAAATCGATTTTTGGTCTAACACCATTCATTAATAATGCTTTTTCTACTTTTGCTGCACAGTTTTTACAGTGCATATCGTTAACTTTGATTTCCATAAGTTTATTCTCCTTTTGTTTTAAATTTATATAACTTTAAGCTTAAAGCGTTTAATACAACCATAATACTACTAAAGCCCATACCAATACCAGCAAGTGATGGGTTTAATAATCCAAATGCTGCTAATGGAATCATAACTACATTATAAGCGAAAGCCCAGAAAAAGTTAAGATATATATTTTTTAAAGTTGCTTTTGACAAATCAATCGCGTCAAGTACAAGTGATAATTCATGTTTCATTAAAGTCACATCTGATGTGTCAATTGCAATATCACTTCCATTAGACACTGCGATACCTACATCCGACATTTTTAATGCTGGTGCATCGTTAATACCATCTCCAACAAATGCTGTAACATGTCCATCTTTTTGGATTTTTTGAATAATCTCAGCTTTTTCATGTGGTAAGACATTTGAAAACACGTGGTCAATACCTACGAGACCCGCAATGTATTTAGCAGTAATTTCTTGGTCCCCAGTAATCATGTAAGGTACAATGCCACGTTTTTTAATGTGCTCAATTAAACCTGTAACATCTTCTTTTAAAGCATCACTTACCGTAATCAAATTTAGTACTTCATTATTTCTAATTGTGTAGAAAACTGTTTTACCTTGTTCTTGATATATTTTATCATCGTAAGGATTTTCAATTTCAAGATTTTTTAGCAATTTACTTGAACCTACATAATATGTAATACCAGCAATATCACCCTTAATACCTAGACCAACAAGTGTTTCAAAATTTTTAACATCCATTAGATCACCATCATAAGCCTCTGTAATCGCGTTTGAAATTGGGTGATTAGAATGTGACTCAATACTTGCAGTATATTTTAAAGTTTCCTTGTCGCCTAAAAAATCAATTAATTCCGGGCTACCTTTAGTAAGTGTCCCTGTTTTATCAAAAGCAATCGCTGTAATTTTATTTGCGACTTCAAAAAATTCGCCACCTTTATACATAATGCCTTTTTTAAATGCCATACCACTAGCAACTGAAATACTTGTTGGTGTAGCAAGTCCAAGTGCACATGGACACGAAATAACAAGTACAGCGATAGCTGGAGAGAATGCATCAGAGGCACTCTTTCCTAAAATAATGTATGTAACAAAGACTAGTAAAGATAAAACCACGACAACTGGAACAAAGAAACTTGCAATTTTATCGGCAATTCTTTGTGCCTTTGGTTTAATTAACGCTGTATTTTCAACAGTTTCAATAATTTTAGCTAAGACTGATGAAGTTGAATCTTCAGTAACTTTGACCTCTATTGTTTCTAATAAGTTCATCGTTGAACCAATAACTTTGTTATCAAGTTTCTTTTCAGCAGGCATTGGTTCACCAGTTATCATTGATTCATCGATATATGTCGATCCTTTTATAATAATACCATCTAATGGTATTTTTTCATTAGGTAAAACAACCATAACATCGCCAACCTTAACATCTTCGATAGCAACACTTAATACATCATTATCACGACGAATTCTAGCTTCTCTTACACCAAGACTAATGAGTTGCTGTAGGGCATCGCTTGTTTTTTCTTTAACTCTATTTTCAAAGTAATTACCAATTAATACCATCGCGATAATTACTGCGGTTGTTTCAAAATAATAATGGGCATGTGAGCCACCCTTATGCATTATTGTTTCATAAATACTATAAATGTATGCAGCTGATGTACCGATTGCTACAAGGACATCCATACCTAAACTTTTAAAACGAATTTGATGATAGGATTGGATGAAAAATCTGCGTCCTGCAAAAAATAAAATTGGTGTTGTTAGTGCCCATTGAAAATAACCATTCATCAATATTTCTGGCATAGGCACTGCGTTTACGCCTAGATGATAAAACATTGTGTATAAAAGTGGTAAGGATAAAATAATCGCAACCATTAAATCAATGAAATCACGGCACTTAGCTTTTATTTGAGCTTCATTATCTATTGTAGGATAATAACCGATTTTTAGTAAATTATCTGTTAAATCATCTGGTTTTACCTTAGTTTCATCATAATTAAAAATAACTTTTTTACTTGTAACCAAAACTTTTGCATCAATATGAAGTGATTCAAAATGATTTTCAATTGTTTTCGCACATTGTACACATGTGATATTGTTTACTTTAACTGTTTTTCTCATGCTCGCTCCTTCTTATACACATAGGCACTATGGATAATTTCTAAAATTTCTTTACATTTTGTTTTATAATATACCATTTTACCTTCTCTTCGCTGTTTTACTAAATCGTGGGATTTTAAAAACTTCATTTGATGTGAAATTGCACTTTTTGATACTCCTAGCAAATGTGCAAGATCACAAACACATAGTTCATCTTCTTTTAGTGCCTCCAATATTTTCACTCGAGTAAAATCACCTAAAATCTTGAAAATACTTGCAATACTTTCAATGGTGTTATCGCTATGAATCTTTGATTTTATTCGACTTAACGTCTCTTCATGAAAGACGATGCATCCGCAATTTTTGTTGCATTGCATGAAATCACACCTTTCTATCAGTTGAATGACTGCTCAATTGTATTGTACATCAAATGATGAAAATTAGCAAGAAAAAAAGCACCCAAAGGTGCTTAATCAAATAATATTTTTTCAACTGTTTCTTTATTTAACTTTTCAATGACTAAAGTCATTAGTTTTACGGTATTTTCAAAGTCATCACGATGGATGATAGATGTGTGTGAATGCATGTAACGCGTTGGTATACAAATTGATAAGCTTGCCGCACCATGATGTGCTAAGTGGAAGTGACCGGCATCGGTTCTACCACCTTTTATAAAGCCTTCTTGATATGGAATCTTGTTTTCTTTTGCAACTTCAATAACGAAGTTTCTTAATGTTTTATGACCAATTAAACCACCATCAAATAATAAAATTTGTGGCCCTTTACCAAGAGATTGTTCATTTGATATGCCACCGGGTACATCATTACCTAATCCTGTATCTATAGCAAAGGCAATATCAGGTGCTGCAATGTATGATGCTGTTTTAGCACCACGTAAGCCAACTTCCTCTTGAACAGTAAATGCACCAAATACTTGATTTGGATTGTTTTTTAAGTTTTTTAAAACTTCAACAACTACTGCACTACCAATTCGATTATCCCATGCTTTACCAAGTAAGTATTTACCATTACCTAGTACTTTGAATTCGCTGTTTGGCGTAATCATGTCACCTGGCATAACACCTAATTCTAAAGCTTCTTCTTTACTGTCTACTCCAATATCTAAGTACATTTGTTCAATGTCAATGGCTTTCTTACGATCTTCAAGTGGAATAATATGTGGCGGTTTAGAACCAGTGACTCCATAAACAATACCTTTTTTCGTTGTAATTTTCCAAACTTGAGCTAGCATTACTTGCGAGAACCAGCCACCAATTGGTTGGAACTTAACAAAACCTTCTTTTGTAATCTCAGTTACCATTAAACCAACTTCGTCCATATGGCCACCAATCATAATTCTTGGACCTGTCTCACCTTTAATAGCGATAAGTGAACCTAAATGATCGTGCTCAATAAAATCCGCGTATGGCTTCACTTCGCTTTCTATATACTTAGAAACTTGAACTTCTTGGCCTGGTATACCGTCTAATTCCGTTAGTTTTTTCAAAAAATCATTTTTCATGTTGTACCTTCTTTCATTAAAAAAAGCCTAGAAAGCGTATGAAGAACGAATGATTTAAAGTGGGTATTACCTTTTCTATAGTTCGGGATTCCATTGCTGGCATTCAACACCCCTATAGTTTTAACACCCATTCTAATGATTTGGGTTCCATAGCTTACTTTCTAGGTATCTACATTTTATCACTTGGAACATATCTTGTCAAATCAATAGTATAGATTTATCCTTACGTAATGACCATTGTAAATAAGTAAATCTAACAAAAATTCTTGAATTTTTGTTTCTATTATATAAGAAGTATTTGGAACTTGTAAATCGACTTGAACCGTCATGTGGCCATCATAACTTATTTTTCGCAAATACTTATAGTTATACTTCAACGAAAATGCATGTAGGTCTTCATTTGTATTAAAGTAGACGACAAAACTTATAATAACTTTACTTCGTATTTCTAATTCATCTAAAATATCTGCTAAATATAGCGCTCGTGCTATTATATAATTCGGTTGATGGAAAAAATTCTTTTCATAAAGTGTTTTGTATTTGTCTTCACGAATAACCATTTGGATTTGGTCATTAAATTGTGCTTCTAGAAAATCCAAAAATTTATGAACTTTTAATTCATCCTCATTATGAAACTCACAGTACAATTTAATAAATTTTTTATCATACGTATAGGCTGTAATGAAAAATTTTTTAGCATTGGCATAAATCAAAACCTGCTGTAATTTTTTTTGAAATTGAGTCAACGCAATTGCAATTTGATAAACCACAGATATTTGATAATTTTCGTTATAAACAAACGGTTCAAAAAGCGCATTTGCGAAGACTTCTCTTTGTTTATCTTGATCATAATAATGATAATGTTCAAAAATGACGCGAGCGCGTAATTTTATGAATTCATAAACGCCAGTAGCTATCCCTAATATCAAAGCAACGCCACTTAAAATATATTTCGTTGAATCAACAGGAATATAGATTAGAAACACATATATAATTGGTGGATAAATTAGTATAACAAGTATTCTAAACAGCGATGTAAAGCCCTTTTTATATAGTACAAGGATACTTGTTACAATAACAAACAATCCATAGAGCGATGAGAAAAAAGAGCTTAACTTAAAGTTTTCAAAAGTGATTGCCATTTCTCCTAATTGATTGATCAAAACAAAGACGCCAATAGCTGTTAAAATAAGTATTATCACTTGTCTTAATTTATAATACGGTTTCTTTGTATATAGTTTTCTTGTTTGCGGTAAATGATAGTAATTTTTCATTTCCTTTCGATAGGCCATATAAGGTGCTCTACTGCCATATAAATCGACATTTATCGGCACTATTTCTTCATCTGAAATACGTTTACTTAAGTAGTTTTCAAATTCAGCAAGTGGATTTAAAACGAATAATAAAGACGCAAGTAACGTAATAGCAATTTGATATTGTGGAAGTACGATTAAAAGCATTGCACAAATAATGCCATAGATACTATAGATGATAAGTTTCGCAAGACCACCAAAGGAGTAAATCAATACATAAACGAGTACTGTTAATACAATTCCTGCAAAAAAAGTTCTATCTTTTGGCTCTTTAAAAATAAAACTACTTGGTAGTAAGATAATGATTGTAATTAATGAAACTAAAAATATGTTAACTCTTCTTTTCATAACTTAACCTCACTTATAATTATAACAAAGAAAAACCATTTAAACAAAGACTTATCTTTTTAATAATAAAAAAAGCACCGAAGTGCTTTTGTTTAATAAATTGAATTATTTATCAGAATCGTTTAAAGCTTGAACTAATTCAGCTTTTAACATTTTTGAGTAACCAACAATACCACGTTCAGATGCTAATTTTTTTAATTGAGCAACTAACATTTTATCGTAAGGTACTTTAGCCTCTTCTTTTACAGGAGCAGCTTTAGTTTCTTTTTTAACTTCAACTTTTGCTTCTTTTGCTGGAGCAGCTTTAGTTTCTTTTTTAACTTCAACTTTTGCTTCTTTTGCTGGAGCAGCTTTAGTTTCTTTTTTAACTTCAGCTTTTACTTCTTTAACAGGAGCTTTTTCAACTTTTTTCACTTCTGCTTTAGCCTTTGGATTTTTTGCATTTTCAGCGATTGCTTTATTTGCAGCTTCAACATAAGCAGTAAAGTCTTGCGGAGCGTGTACAGCGATATCAGCTAATACTTTACGGTTTACTTCGATACCAGCAAGTGCTAAGCCATGAATTAATGTTGAATATTTTGTTCCGTTTAATTTTGCAGCAGCATTAATACGGTTAATCCATAACTTTCTGAATTCGCGTTTTCTTTGTTTACGGTCACGATATTGGTATGCAAGTGCACGCATAACTTGTTCGTGAGCAGTTCTATATAATGTACGTTTTGATCCAAAGTAACCTTTGGCTAATTTTAATATTTTTTTACGACGGCGTCTTGTAACCGTACCACCTTTAACTCTAGGCATTTTCTAGTTCCTCCCTATTATAACATGTTCGAAATAAGACTCTTGATCCGTTTTTTATCTGATGGATGAACGCTTGTTTCGCCTCTTAATTGTCTGTTTTGTTTTGTTGTTTTTGATGCTGCTAAGTGATTGCTATATGCGTGTCCTCTTGACAACTTACCTGTTGCAGAAACTTTAATACGCTTTTTTAAACCACTGTGTGTTTTTTGCTTTGGCATAATTATATTCCTTCTTTCTCTTAAGTATTTGGTGCCACGACGGCAATCATACTTCTACCGTCCATTTTTGGTCTCGCTTCAACAATTGCTCGATCACCAATTTCTTTGATGAATCGTTCAATAACATCACGTCCCACATCACTGTGAGTAATCATACGGCCGAAAAAGCGAATAGAAATTTTAACTTTATCACCTTTTGCCAAGAACTTTAATGTTTGTTTTAACTTTGTATCAAAGTCGTGTTTATCAATTGTTGGACTTAACCGTATTTCTTTGACTTGAACGATGTGTTGATTTTTTTTGATTTCTCTAAGTTTACGTTGTTGATCATAACGGAATTTTGAATAATCCATAAACTTAGCAACCATAGGTTTAGAATCCGGACTCACAACAACAAGATCTAACTCTTTTGCATGTGCCTTTGCTAACGCTTCATCACGAGTAATTTGACCAAGGTTATTACCTTCATCATCAATAACTAGCAGTTTCACGTTTGCTGGAATTCCCTCATTAACAAGCTCATTTTGCTTATTTTTATTCGATTTAATGTACATCGCCTCCATTTATTTTAATTTTTAAAAAAGAAAAAGTGTGCACTATATAAGTACCCACTTGAAACGTCGTTATTTTTCTAACGTGACATTTTGCCTATGAACACTTATCCATCAGGCGAGAGGGTTCTCTTCTTTCCACTAATTCAATTTTATTACCAAAAGTATTATACCATGTAAAACCAAGATGTCAAGAAAAAAATTATCTTTCCTTACTAAATTCTAAAATACAACTTATAATATCACCTTTATTTAAAGTTATAACATATTTATCACTATATTTATAGACATAAGGTGTTAAAGTTTCGCCTTCTTTAACCGCATGCTTATACTCTACACGAATCATGTTATAGTCAAAATCTGGTATTAAGTCTTCAGCAAATGTCACATAAAATGAGTTGTTCATATGCTGATAGGTATCAATATGGACACGACGAACAACAAAATCATTTTTTTGCTCAACATCATCTGCTTGGTGAATTTCAATATGACGCCCATAATAAGGCATATCACTATAAGATTCATATTGACCAATTGACTCAACAATATCATTAGGTAATCTTACAAATCTATTTGTAGATATATTAATAAAAGTCCCCAAACAATAAGACTTCATAAGGACTTCGTTGTTTGAATCAAACATAAGTGTATTACGATATCCTAAAAAACCTTTAGTTTCATATGGCCATGTTTTTAATTTGACCCATTCTAAAACCTCTGGTCTGCGAATAATATGAACTTGACGATAATTTAAAAAGACACCAACTTGATGTTCATTTAAAAAGTTATTAAACTTTTCTAAACTATTAATATGTAAATTTTCACAGTCTTGAATTAGATTAATAAGGCCGAGTGTTTTTAAATACCCATTTTTTCCAATTTCACTACTGTATATTTGTTTTGTCATGTTGTAGATCATAATAATCCTTCTTTACCTTAAAGCATTTAATATAAAGTCTTCAAACACATCATAGTTTGACTCTTTAAATACACTACAATCAATGAGTCCTTTAATAAATACATTACCAACTTCTTGATTTAAGATTTGTTGAATATTTTCACTTGTAAATTGATACATTGACCTCAATTTTTCAACAAAATCTTGATGCTTCATCGCAGCTTCACTTAACGGTGTAGCATTTAATAAATATTGTTTTACTTCCTTAAGTTCATTTATTAATCGACCAGGTAAAATCGCTAAACCGGAAGCTTCAATTAATCCAATGTTTTCTTTTTTTACATGCCATACATCTTCTTTTAAGTGATAGACACCAAGTGGGCATGCATCCGTTGTATGATTATCTCTTAAAATCATATCTAAAAAATAGGTATCACCATGCTTTCTAGCAATTGGTGTAACCGTATGGTTTGAAACTCCATCAGTATATGCAACGATATCCAAGGCTTTATTCTCATACATTTTCCAACAATCAAACACTTGATACGCATAATTAACAAGAGCTTCTTTGTTTTTTGACTCAAAACGTAGAGAAGCCATCGGCCAATTAAGTATTGAAACAGCTACGTCATTAAACTTAAATGTTTTTAAAGTTGTCGCATTCTCAATTGGCAATGTGTATTTACCACCTTGATAATGACTGTGACTCAATATAGAGCCACCCACAATTGGCATATCCGCATTTGAACCGAAGAAATACCCTTCAAAAATATCCGTTAGCATTAACAAATTCATAAATGTTTGTTTATCTGTTTTCATAGGTTTATGTTCTTCTGTAAAAACAATTGCGTGTTCATCATAATATATATATGGTGAATATTGAAAATACCATTTACCATCATTTAATTCAACTTCAATCACGCGATGTTGGTCGCGACTATCACGGGTAAAATTACCGGAAAAACCTTCATTTTCAATACATAAAACACACTTTGGATAAGCTGTACTTTCTTGTCTAAGAGCTAATGCAATCGATTTTGGGTCTTTTTCAGGTTTTGATAAATTAATCGTTAGTTCTATGATTCCATATTTACTATCGACACTAAAGTGCTTGTTTTTTAAAATGCGATCAAATCGTATGTAATTTAAACTTTTCATGTATTCATAGTACCAAGTGGTGGCTTTAAAGCTACTTTCTTTATATAAAGACCAAAACTCAGATTCAACATCACTAGGTTTTTTTGCAAAAACATTCATAATTTTAGCATCAAACAAATCTCTTTGTGTTTGACTACCATCTAGGATACCCAGTTGTTCTAAATTGTCTAATATAATATCCAATGCTTCTTGTGGATATGTTATTTTATTGGGTTCATATATTATACCATCATTCGTTAAATTTAAAAGATGATACAGTTGATTTTTTATATAATGATAATCGCGTTTAAGAATAATTCCACGATTGATTTCATACTGTATTAAACTTTCAATAGCTTGTTTCATTTTCTCACCCACATCATTAATCGTTAACTCTATTATAAAATAATTTGTAATAAAAACAAACTTAAAAAAAGTTACTTCCTTAAACAATATTAATTTAAGGAAGTAACTTTAATTAATATACTCTAAATATACGCCTTTACAGCATTTAATTCATTTATTGTAATCTCGTGTCCTCCAGGTGATTCAAACACTTGTAATGGGATTTTAGCGTTGTTTATAAGCTTGATTAAACCTAAAGCCTCTGTTGGTGATATCATACGATCCGTTCGACCATACCCAATAAAAATACGTGTATTTCTATTTGGCATTTCAAGTTCTTTAAATGGCCTCATAGGATGCAACATAATAAGTTTAGAATAATTAAACTTATCATTATAGAGCATACTTGCCATAATGTTCGCACCATTTGAATAACCTAAAATTATTAATTCATCCCTGTTTAAATGATAGTCAACAATTGCTTTTTCAATAAAATCAATCAAGTTGTTTGTTTCTTCTTTTAAGTTTTCAATATCAAAAACACCCATACCAAGTCGCTTGAAAAATCTTGGCATTCCATTTTCAACAACATTTCCACGAATACCTAATAAATTTGCATTAGGGTCTAAAAACTTACCAATTTCTAATAAATCATGCTCATTGCCACCCGTACCATGCAACAATACAAAAGTACGAGATGACATACCTTTTATAAATATATGTTTCATTTTTCGATACTAAAACTTACCTTTTTTAATAACTCCAGTAAGTTTATTCTTTCTTCATCCGTTAATACCTTAAATAATTCTTTAGCAAGTTTTTCGTGTTCAGGAAAAATCGATTCAATGAGCTTACGTCCTTTTTCTGTTAAATCAACATAGATACTACGACGGTCTTCCTTTGAAAATTGACGCTCAACAAGTTGCTTTTTTTCTAGTTGATCAATTAGATAAGTCATTGAGCTATTTGGAATAAGTAGCTTTTCACAAATTTCATTAATTTTTGATGAACCTTTATGGTAAAGCTGTTCAAGTACTGCAAATGTATTTATGTTAACATCAAATCTTTTTAAATCATTAATAATGGCACTTTCAACAGTATTTTTTGTGCGAAATAAAACAGTAATTAATTTTAAATCATTCATAATTAAAAATACTCCTTTTCAAATACTTTTGTACTTCTTACTGTATCAATTGGTCGTACAATTTTTTCTACATAGTCACGATGATTTCTAAATCTTGGTGGCAAGGCTAATTTTTCACCTAAAACTTCATAGGATTCCTCATCGTCAATAAATCCTGGCCCATCTGTGGCAAATTCAAATAAAATTTGTGGATAAATTCTTGAGTATAAGCTTTCAAAATAGAAACGATCGACGTAACCCGAGTGAGGAATTTTTAAACTTGTTAGTTTAGTTATCCATGATTTTAATGCGTTGGTATCACTTACTCTAAATGCGACGTGATGAACTGTACCATATCCTTGGTAACCGTCAATAATTAAGCTGTTATGCACGAGTATAACAGATCCACCGTTTCCACCTTCACCCATTTCATATAAATGCAAATTAGATTCTTTACCAGTTTTTCTCATTCCAAGAATATCTACTAATACATAATCCATGAGTTCAAGATTTTTAACAGTTAGATATATTGGTCCTAAACCAGTAATTGAAAACTCATTTGGTACAGGTCCTTTTAACCATGGTGTTCCGCTTTTTACACCAACGTTTTTTTCATCAGAATACAATGCGTACAATTGGCCATCAAAGTCTTCAAATTCTAAAACTTTTTTACCAAAGACCTCTTTGACTGGTTGATAATTTACTTTATAATGTATAAATCGCTTTACAAAATAATCAATTGCTGCGTCATTTGGTACTCTAAAGGACGTTCTCGTAATTTCATTATTACCATGCATACCTTTTTGTATACCTTTAAAGTCAAAAAACGTCATATCTGTTCCCGCACTTCCCTTATCATCAGCAAAGAATAAATGATATGTATGAATATCATCTTGATTGATCGTTTTTTTAACGAGTCTTAAACCTAAGACATATGTAAAAAAATCATATATTTTTTCTGCACTACTCGTAATGGCAGTAACATGATGTATACCTAATAGATGATGTTCCATAATTAGTTATCTCCTTTTATTTTAAATGCTTTTTCTCGATTGTCGTTTTCATCGACGAAATCAATTTTTTCAATCATATTTCTAAGTCCGCTTGTTACACTTTTAACATAAGCTTTACGAACTTCATTGCGTTCTTGAACTTCTTCACTTGTGAGTTCTCTTTCTTTACTAATTTTTGCAAATTCGTTTACTCGTTTAAGTAAATTTTGATGATTAATATACGAATCATACGTTTTTTTATCCGTGTAAGGATAATTTTTTAACGCATCAAGTTTTTGAACAAATACAGGCATAAGATCATTTTCAATTTCATTTCTATATGATTCATAATGACTAGGGAGTCTAAAATTTGTACCTAAGTCTTCAAGTGGTTCATCTGCTGTAAATCCTGGACTGTTTGTAGCAAGTTCAATAATCGCTCCACCCGGTTCCCTAAAATATATAGATTTGAAGTACTTTCGGTTTTTAATTTCTGTTGGATGGTACTTACTTAATTTTTCTTTAAAGGTGATTAGCTCTTCTTCTTTAACATTAAAAGCGATATGATGAATTGTTCCAACACCTAAAGACCCTTTATTTGTTTTCATGAATTTCACATCAACCGTATGACCAAAAGTACTCTGTGTTGTAAATCTTTGATAATAGCCGTCCTTACCTTCGTTTGTAAAGCCTAGATCATTTTCTAAGAAACTAAATGTGTTGGTATAGTCTAAACTTTGCATAACAACACCGTAAATACCTTTAATTGCATATTCTTTTGTAACACCGTTAAATTCATAACGATTTTCCAATTCAATATCACTTTCGACAAACTCTAATTGAATCCCATGTGGATCTCTAATCGTTAAAAATTTATCATTAAAACGTGTTGTCTTAAAATGGAAAACTCCAAATTGATCAAATCTTTTTTCCCAATAGCTCATAGAACCCTTTGGTATAGATAATATAATGGTTGTTGTTTGACCTTCACCAATAAGTCCACTTTTAGCATCGATATATGGAAAGAACGTTAATATCGTTCCAACTTCAGCTTCATGATTACCAAAATATAAATGATACATTTTACGATCATCAAAGTTAACGGTTTTCTTTATAAATCTTAATCCTAGGACACTTGCATAAAAATCCATGTTCTCTTGAGCATGCCCTACGGTTGCAGAAATATGATGAATTCCTAATGTTTTCATAATAAACCCCCTTAATTCAAAGTAGAATATTTCGAATTCGAATTAATTTTATAATATATATCAGATATAATCAAACGATTTGCATTATTTGATTTCCGAAATACTTTAATTCTTCGTATATTTCTGTTTAAAATAAAAAAAGTGTAGCTTAAACTACACTCCATTAAACTATTTTGTAAACATCATCTTTTCACTATTAAACATCTTTGTAAGAATAAATGCGAAAATGACAGTGAACAATAAATTAGAAACTACAGCAACAACAAGTGGTACTAAGTTTATATTGCCTGTAAATGCTTCCGATAAAATATTGGCTGTATTGTAAATTGGGATTGCATATGTCCACGCACCATCACTAATTTTAAATGAGAACATTGTTGTCATTCCAATCATCATCGATAAAATCATTAATGGTGTAACAAATGTTGTCGCCTCTTTTATATTTTTAGCAGTTGCAGAAATAACTGAAACAATCGATATAATAACAAGTGTCGTAGATACTAAAATTAAGAATAATGTTACATATGTACTAAAATCAAATGTTATTGATGTATCAGATTGCATAAGTTTTGGAAGTGATAAAATCACACCTATAAAACTTGATATACTGCTTAAAACAGATAAAATACTCAATGAGAAAATTTTGCCTAATGCAATATGACTTCTTCTTGTTGGTGTTGAAAGCAAGGTAGCAATTGTACCACGTTCTTTGTCACCAGCAATTGATTCTGGTCCAACTGCCAAAGCGCCTTGGAATAAAAATGTAATGATTAACATTGGTAGTATCATCGCAACCAAATTAAACGATAAATCATTTTTAGAAAATGTTTGCTCAAGAATCTTATATTGAACGCCGTTAATAATCGTTTGATTGTAAACGGCATTTAAAATACCTAATACTGAAGACTGGATACCCAATGAATCCATGTTACCATCATTGTAATACAAGTAAATTTCCTTGGTATCTGGGTCCATATGAATAAGTAACAACTTATCTTCTGATTCAATATCGTTTTTAATACCTTCAATTTCACTTTCAGTTACACTTATAAAGTTAACTTCCATTTCTGCTTCCGTAAATGCAGTAACTAACACGGTACGAACTTCACTTGTTAAACCATACTCATAAATGTCATAAGCTTTTTCAGGTTCTACCATTTGACTCATTGCTGAACCTATTAATGAATAGACGACAAATAATAATAACCCAGGTAAAATAATGGTTGTAAAAATTAACTTTTTATCGGTAAAGACTCTTGCAAGTTCCTTACGCATGACAATTAATATATGTTTCATACATTACCTCCATAGATGCTTGAGTAAAGGTTAAAGAATACATCCTCTATTGACTTTTCTTTTGTCAATTCATCTAAAGTACCTTCTAACAATACTTTTCCATCTACCATAATACCTACACGGTCACATACTTTCTCTACAAGTGAAAAGATATGTGTTGATAAAATAATCGTATAACCTTTTTGTTTCAATTCTAATAGGAAATCTGTAACAATTTTTGCAGTTAATACGTCAAGTCCATTTGTTGGTTCATCAAAAATAATTATTTTCGGATCTTGAGCAAGTGAAATCGCTAGTGACGCTTTTTGACGCATGCCCGTTGATAGATCACCTATTTTAACCTCAGCGAAGTCTGTAATTTCAAAACGTTTAAATAATTCACTCTTTCTAGCTTCTCTTACCTCTGGATCTATGTTGTGTAAATCACTGTAAAAATCATAAAGATAATTTGTTGTAAAAAAGTCTTCAAGTTTTAATTCACTCGTAAGAAAACCTATTTTACTGCGCACTAATATTGGATCTTTAACAACGTTTATACCATCAACATACAGCGTGCCTTCATCTGGTTTTATTAATGTTGATAACATTCTTAAAGTAGTTGTTTTACCAGCGCCATTTGAACCTAATAAACCATAGATTTCACCTTTATATGCATCAAATGATAAACCATTTACTGCAACTTTAAGTTTCTCATTTGTTTGATTAATTTTTTGTTGTTTTTTTGATAGTGTAAATGTTTTTACAACATTTTTCACTTCGATTGCTTTTTCCATATCGATACCTCCTAACCTATATTATACACACATCTTAATTAAAATCAATATAAAATCACAAAAAAATTATTTAATATTATTTTTTATTACACGGTTTCTCGGTTTATACTTACGACATTTTCTTTCAAATCCAACTGTTTTCGTGATTTTGGTACTAAAAAAATGTATAATATAAATGCAATTATAAAGAATAGAGGATGATTACTATCAAAAAAACAACATATTGGCATAAATTAGATAATGCCGCGAAAATTTTCCCAGCTGTATCTAATCATAATCGTAGTAACGTCTTTCGTCTTTCATTTTATTTAGATGAGGAAATTGATGTTGACTTTTTAGAACACGCTGTCAAACTATCTTTAGACCGCTTTCAAACGTTCGCAGTTCAACTTAAGAGTGGTCTTTTTTGGAATTACTTTGCCGAAAACAAAAAACCTTTTAAAGTTGAAAAGGAACCTCCACAAATATGTAAGTATTTTAAGTTTGCACAAAACAACGACTACTTATTCAAGGTCTATTATTTAAATAATAAGGTATCACTGGAAACTTTCCATTCGATTACAGACGGTACAGGCGCAATAATTTTCTTAAAAACGATTGTTTTTAAATACTATACCTTAAAGGGATATACCTTAGAACATGAAAATAAAATTTTAGGCGAACTTCCTTATTCAAATCGTGAGAGTGTCGATGCATTTGTACGCAATTACGATTCGAATAATAAAAAACAGCTTAAAGAGGTTAAAGCTTATCATTTAAAAGGCGAAAAGTTTAAGGATGATTGGAACCTTTTAATTAAATTACAAGTACCTAGTGATCAGTTTCTAAATATGTGTCGTGAAAAATATAAAGTATCCGTTACACAATATATAACAGCACTCATCGCCTATGCTTATTATCAAGAAGGCCCAAATGCTAAAGGTAATAAAAATCCAATTAAAATGCTTGTACCTGTTAATTTAAGACCTTATTTCGATGAAATCACTTTAAGAAACTTTGCCTTATATATTAAAGCAACTTATGACTTGCAACATGACTGGACGTTTGAAGAAATGTTAGAATTTACAAAAAATGAGTTTTTTGAACAACTTACCAAAGAACAGCTTCAACAGCGACTAAGTGCACTTGTTGGTATAGAAAAAAATATCTTTGTACGTATACTACCACTCTTCTTAAAGACCATAGCATTTAAAATTGGATATAAACAACTTGCTGAAAGTATAAGCACGATGTCTTTATCAAATTTAGGCAATGTTGATTTACCTACGGATTTAAAATTACGCATTAAGGATGTCGATTTTATTACTGCGGGTAAAGATATTAACTGTTCAATTTGTTCTGTACATAATCACATCAATATCAACTTCATATCTGAATTAAAAGATATTAGTACAATCCGTTATGTCGTTAATCATTTGCGAAGTGAAGGCATTGATCTTGTGATTGATACGAACTATCAGGAGGGATATGATGAAATATTGTAAAACTTGTGATGTGAAATACAATACGACCTTACATAAATGCCTGTTTTGTGATAGTGAGTTAATTGACGATAAAAAAGATGAACTCTTCTATAACTATAGACCTTATATTAAAGAAAAAAAGACATTTAGAAACGTCTATAAAGTATTGATTTTCATTAACATTGTTTCCGCTTTAATTACGATGTATATCGATTACACATTAAACGATAAATTAATGTGGTCACTTATTGTGCTTTCAGCTAACGTGTACTTGATTTTCCTATTTACGGCAATATATAAAAAAATGAAATGGAGCCAACAAACGATTTTATATATTATATTATCAAGCATACTTGTTCTTTCCATAGGCGTCATTATACGTGATTACAGTTGGGCGATTGACTATGTATTGCCATTTAGTATCGCGTTCAATATTTTATTACTAACGCTGCTTATCGTTATTAATCGTAAAAATTTCTATGACCTAATGATAAATTTAATCCTCATGTGCATATTAGGTTTAATACCCCTTTTATTAAGTGTTTTAAGTGTAACACATGAAAAATGGCCAAGTCGTTCAACGGCAATTTACGCGATTATTACATTGGCTGCGATGTTTATTCTTTCTACTAAAGAAACTAAGGAAGAGTTAAAGAGACGTTTTCATATATAAATAAAATGTAGACCTATTCATTGGTCTACATTTTTTATTATCGCTTGTAGTAAAACAGACTCCCACCATAGTTCTTTTTTAAGTTCTCATGTGAATCGTATAAAAAATATTTTTCCCCATAAAGTTTCAAGTAATCTATTTTAGCTAATTCATCTTTAAACAATTTGTTGATTTCATCACTTATCCCACTCTTAGCGTTTCTTGTAATTTCACGATCTTTTTCATAAAAAACAACAAAACCTCGTATTATTTCGTTAATCGACCAGATATTTGCTTGTCTCTTAAAATGCTTCTTGATTTTCTTAAAGATGTGTCTATAGATATGTTCATGAATATACAAATTGTATTGGTCGGCTAATTCGATTGAATACGTTATTTCATAACCGCTACTGCATATGCTTTGATTGTTTGAACAAGTTCATCAACAAATCAAAATACCGGGTTATAATTGTCTGATCAATCAATTCATCGTTAACAAATGTTGTTTTCCCAAGAAACTTATACCGTTTCTTAATTTGTTCAATTGATGCTTTAGAATCTAGATAAATAACTATATTATTTTTGCTGCCTGAGTCTTTGAAGTTTGTTGCTGCTATTTTCAACGATATATAGAATTTTTACGTTATAATTTGACGTTATAAATTTCTGTAAATCTATAAGATGTGGATCTAAATCAAAATGTATAAGAATTAATAGAGATTGATACTTCTTATTTGTTTTATCAATTTTAGTTAGCATCAAATCAACCTCACAGTTTCGACCTTTTTAATTGTTTAACCCACTGTAACATATATTTTATATAAAAATCATCCCTAGTTTACACTGGGGATGATTAATAATCTTATAATAGTTGATTTAAATCTGTATAAGGTAAGTCAAAAGCTTTTGCAACACCTTGATAAACGATAAGCCCTTTATAAGTGTTAACACCTTTAAATAAGGCTTTATCAAATTTGATAGCTTCAACAAAACCTTTATTCGCAAGCATTAAACCATACTTGATGGTTGCATTATTAAGTGCTTCAGTTGATGTGTTTGGTACAGCTCCTGGCATATTCGCAACACAATAATGAATGATACCGTCAACAACAAAGATTGGATCTTTATGTGTAGTTGCACGGCTAACTTCTGTTGAACCGCCTTGATCGATAGCTACATCGACAATAACAGCACCTTTACGCATATCTTTGTAATATTCTTTACGAACGAGTTTTGGTGCTTTCGAACCTTTAATTAATACAGCACTAATAACTAGGTCTGCTGTTTTTAATGCTTCATGAATGTTTGTTTCATTACTGTAAAGTGTTTGGATTTGATTGCCATACGCTTGATCTAACTGCGTCAGTTTATTTAAATCAACATCTAAAATTGTCACATGAGCATTTAAACCTGATAAAAGTTGTAAGGC
>DUPY01000021.1 GCA_012838065.1 Acholeplasma sp.
GAAGTCCAATACATGTGTATTGGACTTTTTTTAGCAAAGAGAAATATGAATTATATATGAATTAACTATCGTGTTTTATTTTTTATTGTTATAATAAGTATACAGCAAAGGAGAAGATGTAATAATGATCAAATTTGACAAAGAATATTTTAAACAAGTAGCAGAAGAAGTTTTTAGATGCGATTCTCCAACAGGATACACCGATAATGTTATTTCTTTAGTAAAACGTTATGTAGATTCCTATGGATATGAAACGAATATATTAAACAATGGTGCTTTAGAAGTTTCAATTAAAGGAAAGGACTCTTCAAAAATTGTAGCAACCTCCGCACACTGTGATACATTGGGTTTAATGGTTCGTTCAATTAAATCTGACGGCAAATTAACCTTAACAGCGTTAGGTGGACCAAGCACACCAACACTAGACGGAGAGTACTGTACAATTTATACAAGAGATGGTAAAAAATATACCGGCACAATTTTATCAACATCACCAGCCGTTCACGTGTTTAAAGATGCCAATACAAAATCACGAAGTATTGATGATCTTGAAGTACGATTAGACGAGGAAGTTTTTTCAAAAGCTGATGTTGAAAAACTAGGTATTCAAAATGGCGATATTGTTGCATATGATACAAAATTTACAATAACCGATACAGGTTTTTTAAAAACACGTTTTGTTGATGATAAAGCATCCGTTGCTATTTTATTAATGCTACTTAAATACACAAGCGAACATCAAATAAAATTCAAACTCGACACAAAAATCTATTTTGTTGTTTATGAAGAAGTTGGTCATGGTGCATCCATGGTTGATAAAAATATTAGTGAATTTGTCACATTAGATATGGGGTGTATTGGTCTTGATTTGGCAGGTAGTGAATATGCAGTTTCTATTTGTGCAAAAGATTCTGGCGGTCCATATGACTATGAACTTACGACACGCTTAATCAATATGGCAAAAGAAAACGGCTTAAATTATACCGTTGATATTTTTCCATTCTACGGAAGTGATGTTGGAGCTGCAAGAAGAGCGGGTGTTGATATGAAAGGCGCATTAATCGGTAGCGGAGTTAGCGCATCTCATGGTATGGAAAGAACACACTTAAAAGGTATTGAAAATACACTTAAATTAATTTATGCCTATTTAGTTAAATAAATCGAAGTATTTAGAAAAAATAAAAGCCTTTTTGCAAATAAAGAGGCTTTTTTAATTGAGGAACCAATATTTTTTTATAAATAATATGTGGTATTATGTAGTTAGTAAACATCTAAAAAATATGTCCCGGAGGAGTTATATGAAAAGCACACAAAAGTTTAAAAATGCAGGCTTTATAGTATTAAGCTTCGCTTTAGTATCTGTTATATTAGCATTTACAGTGTTTTCTAAAAAAAGATTGGTACGGAAAAAACGACCTGATTTTGTTTTCTTGGGTATTGGTATGTTTTCTTTTGTTTTATCGTTACCATTACTCGTTACTGGGTTTAGTCCTCAAATTGCTAAAGTAACTTCAAAGATTCAATCAGAAACAATCGATTATGCGAAGGAAGATATTGAAGAAGCAGTATCAAAAAGAGCAAACACCATCATTCCAGCAGTTACTCCATCACTAAAACACGCATATAAAGAAATTAAAGATGAGAAATCTATTGAAGATAAATTAGAAATAGCTCAAAGTTTGCTTGACCGTAAACTGATTACAGAAGAAGAATATAAACAAATGGGTAAAAACATTTTAGGAATTAAATAGAATTAGAAAAATAAATATAGAAAGTTTGATTTCGGTCAAACTTTTTTATTTATATAAAAATTTTATGTATAATTAGTAAAATAGGCTATAGATTTTAACAAAAAGTTTTCTTTATATCAAAACAA
>DUPY01000022.1 GCA_012838065.1 Acholeplasma sp.
GCTAAAGTTTCAGCGTCTGTTAAATCGTTGATACCAACTACTTCGTATTTTTTGTCTTCTGATATTACTCTGAATGCAAGACGTCCAATACGACCAAAACCATTAATTGCTACTTTAATAGCCATATTATATTTCCTCCTTGAAATAGTTTTATCTATAGTCATTTTATCATTAAGTGATGAAAAAATAAACAACTTCGTGCGCATAAATTCATGTAAACGTTTTACTTTCATTTAAAACGAAAATTTGGTATACTTATGTTTGTAGAAAATATAAAGGGTGATTTGATGAAAACAAATATTGAAATTGAGTTCAAGACAGCAATACCTGAAGAAACATATTACAAGTTACTTAAAGAGTTTAACCTTGAAAATAATATTTTCAAACAAACAAATTATTATTTTGATACAGACAATTATGATTTAATGAATCAAGAGATTGTCTTACGTATTCGCCTAAAACCGAATGGACATTATAAAGTTACCCTAAAAAGCCAGGGTGATTATCAAGCTTTTGAGAGTCATGTAATTTTAAAAGCTGAACAAGCTTTAAGTATGATCGAAAATGGCTTTTATACAAACGTTTTTTTCAAAGATACGAACTATTTTGTAACATTTAAAGCATCCTTAGAAAATCACCGTGTGTCTACACCTTACGAAAATGGAACTCTATTCTTAGATCGTTGCGATTATCATGGCATCACTGATTATGAAGTTGAGTATGAAGCAATCGATTATGAAACAGGAAAACGTGTATTTGAAGACTTCTTAAGTAAGCATGGTGTTGAAAACATACCTACAAAACGCAAGAGTCAAAGAGCATTAAAAAGAGTTTAAAAAACAAAAAAACGCCTAGTTGTAAAGACTAGGCGTTATTTATTTATATGTTCTTCTCTTGATTAATTTCTTCCTTAATCTCATCAAAGTAACGCTTCAACGCACTTTGATAGTCACATGATTCACCTTCTGGGCAATCTTGACACATGATAAGTTCTCTTAATCTTTTTGGAATAAATACGCGAATTTCTTCATCGTTATAGCCAACTTGCATTTTTTCGCCTTCAATGATGATTGGACGTTTAAGTACACTTGGATTTTCTAATATAAATGCTTTAAGTTCACTTATCTTCATATCTTCCACATCAAGATTTTGTTCCTTAAAAATCTTCGAACGTGTGGAGATGATATCTTCAAATCCGTTTTCTGCATTAGCGAGCATTTGATCAATGTCAGCTTCAGTTATTCGTTGATTAAAAAGGTTTTTTTCTTCATATGGAATTTGGTGCTCATCTAACCATTTTTTTGCTTTCCGACAAGAAGAACAACTAGGTGTCGTAAATATCGTAATCATAATAACCTCCACTTCTATATTCTCGCAAAATATATTACCTTGCTGGTTTATTATATACTTAAATTGCCTATTTTTCAACACCACCAGGTGTTTTTTGTTTGAAGTACGAATAATTTTATAGTAAAATAGCTCTATTTTATGTACATTCTTTCATTTGTTTTCATTTTGTGATATAGTATAATAAATTTTTATTGAAAGAAGGAACTACTATGATTAAAGATTGGGTATTAGATCAATTTTATCTAAATGAACAAGATTGGGAAAAAGATTTAGCATCTTTACCAGAAAAAATTGAAGTTTTAGCAAGTTTCAAAGGTAAACTTGGAAATTTCGAAGATTTTGAAAACTTCTTTAAATTTGAAGAAGAAACTTCAAAACTTATTTATCGCTTATATGGTTTCATCCATTTAGCAAGCGACTTAAACTTAAAAGATACGGCAAAGGCAAGTAAAAACCAGCAAATGATGTTGATGTTTTCTAAAATTAGTCAAGCAACATCATGGTCAAATCCAGAAATTATTAGTCTTGGTAAAGATAAAGTCATGTCATTTGTTGATAAATCAGACTTTTTAAAAGCCTATAAATTCCCTTTTGAAAAGTTATTCTTCCAACAAAAACATGTTCTTTCTACAGATCAAGAAAAAATTTTGGCAAACTTTGGACCTTTAGCTCAAACACCTACTTCTATTTACCAAGCATTATCAATTGTTGACGCAAAGGATGAAACTGTAGAACTTTCTGATGGATCAAGTGTTGTGGTTACACCATCTAACTATCGCTCATTAATTCCTACTGCAAAAACTGCTGAAGACCGAGAAAAGATTTTTGGAGCAGTATTCAAACGCTACAGAGAAAACAAAACAGCTTTTGCCGGTGTTTATAACTTAGTGTTACAACAAAAAGCCGCACATTATCGTTCGAGAAATCATGAATCACACTTGGAATCTGCATTATTTGCTAATAATATTCCTACAAGTGTCTTCCATAACTTAAAAGATGTCGCTTATGAAAATACAGCATTAATTAAGCGATACATTAATATCCGCAAAAAATATTTAAACATTGATAAATATCGCACATATGACCGTTTCATTAAACTCGTTAATGATGATACAAAATATCCTTACGAAGAAGCTTTACAAATCTTTTTAAATTCAATTAAGGATTTACATCCTGAATTCGTTGAAAAACAAAAAGATGCTGTTAAAGAAGGTTTTGTAGACGTTTTACCAAAGGATGGTAAACGCACTGGTGCTTATTCTTCTGGTTTATATGGATTCCATCCACACATTTTATTAAATCATGATGAAACATTAGATAGCGTATTTACTTTAGCACACGAAGCTGGACATAGTGCGCATACATTATTCTCACAAGAAGCACAACCAATGGCAATTGCAGATTACACCATTTTTGTTGCAGAAATTGCATCAACATTCAATGAACATGTATTGCTTGATTACTTATTAGCTAATGCTAAAACCAAATCTCAAAAAATTGATTTATTAGAAACAGCAATTGATGGTATCATGGGTACATTCTTTAGACAAACATTGTTTGCAACATATGAATATACTGCAAGTGAAATGGTTAAAGAAGGTAGACCAATCAATGCTGATGTATTATCCAACATAATGATTGATTTATATAAACATTATTACGATATTGATATTACTGAAGAACCAGGAAAACAATATGTTTGGGCATATATCCCACACTTATTCCATACACCATTCTATGTGTATCAATATGCAACAAGTTACAGCGCATCTTTAAAAATTTATGACAACATTAAAAACAACAAACCAAACGCATTTGATAACTACTTAAGTATGCTAAAATCTGGCGGATCCGATTATCCAGTAAACCAAGCAAAAGCTGCTGGTGCTGATTTAACCGATAAAAATACATTCTTAGCCGTTATTAAACGTTTTGAATCATTACTTGATGAACTTGAACAAACACTTGCTAATTAAGGTTTTGTTCGTTATAATATAAGCAATCGATGATAAGGAATAGTAAGCAAATCCATCATTTAGAAAAGCGATGTTGGGAAAGTGAAAGCCAACAAAATGATTTTGCTGAATGGGCCCTTTAGATTGTTAAATGAATTTTGAGTGCTAGAATACATATTCTAGAACTAAGGTGGTACCGCGAGATTATTCGTCCTTAGGCTTTTTAGCTTAAGGACTTTTTTATTAATATATGGAGACTAACTATTAGAAGTCAAGCATAAAAGCTCATTTAATACTAAAAGACCTCCATAGGAAGCCTGAATGCTATAAATTAGATTTCAAGTAGCTACTTCTTGATTCTAATTATTTGATTTCTCTATCGTCAAAAACAATGTGATTGTATTCGATATGGTA
>DUPY01000023.1 GCA_012838065.1 Acholeplasma sp.
GCATGATGATTATGAACAAACTTATAAAAATATTTCCGGGGACTTTATTAAGCTTTTTTATTGCTTTAGCAGCGTGGTTAATCAACTTATATTTACCATTTGATTTTGTTGGCTCGGTTTTAATCGCGTTACTTTTAGGAATGCTATTAAATCCGATTATATCTAAAAAAGAAGTGTATGATACAGGATTAAATTGGTCAGGAAAATACATATTAAGGTTGGGTATTATATGTGCAGGTATTTCCTTAAGTTTTATCGAAGTAGTTGAAGCAGGCAAATACGCACTTATCTTATTGTTTTTCACATTTACTACCGCATTTACAATTGGTTATTTATGTAAAAACATATTTAAAATAGATTGGAAGTTATCGTCGCTTCTATCATGTAGTACTGCCATATGTGGTGGTACAGCAGTTGCGACTGTAGGTCCAGTCATAAAAGCTGAAAAACATCATATTGCTTATGCAATATCAGCAACCTTCATTTTTGACTTACTAACAGTCATACTATTTCCTTGGTTAGGATACTTACTAGGTATGACAGATACAACATTTGGACTTTGGGTAGGAACTTCGGTTAATGATACATCAAGTGTGGTTGCTGCTGGATACGCATTTAGTAATCTAGCAGGATCACTAGCCACCATTGTAAAACTTACAAGAACATTATTTATTGTTCCAATTGTTATCATATTCTCTTGGATTTATGTAAAAAGTGAAAAAACAAATGAAATTTCTAGAAAAAAAGAAAACATCCACATTAAAAAATATTCCCGTGGTTTATTTTAGGTTTTTTAGTCTTTGTAGGTATACGAAGCCTAAATATATTAAGTGAATCAATGATTACCTTTATTGCAAATGCTTCAAGGTTTTTCATGACGATGGCGCTTGCATCCATCGGTCTTAAAACAAGTTTTAACGAAGTTAAAGGCTTAGGATTAAAACCAATGTTATCGGCGATTATTATTGATATATCGGTTGTTATTGTATCCTTCGTTGTTCTTTATTTAATGTTTTAATAGATTAGAAAGACTAATTTTACTAAAACGTTATATAATAACACTAAATAGTAAGGAAAAAGGTGTATAGCATGACATATAAAGAGCGAATCAATTATCTTAATAAATTAAAGTTAAGTATTTTGAAACACGAAGCTGAAATTAAACATGCTTTATATCTTGACCTTGGAAAGTCTGGTCAAGAAAGTTATGCGACTGAAATTGGCATTGTATTAAGTGAAATTTCATTATTTTTAAAGAAATTAAAGACGTGGATGAAGCCCTTAAAAGTTAGAGGTGTTTTAACGACATTCCCATCAAAAAGTTATGTATATAGTGAACCTTATGGTAAGGTCTTAATCATTGGGCCATGGAATTACCCATTTCAATTAATTATGATGCCCCTTGTTGGTGCGATAGGTGCTGGTAATACGGCAGTGATTAAGCCAAGCGAGTTTGCAGTACACACAGAAAACATATTAATTAAAATTATAGGTGAAGTTTTCCCTTTGAATATCGTAAAAATTGAATCAGGTGATCATACGGTAAGTTCTGAATTACTTAAACAACGATTCGATTATATTTTCTTTACTGGAAGCGAAAAAGTCGGAAAAATCGTTATGGAAGCAGCAAGTAAACATTTAACACCAGTAACGCTAGAACTTGGTGGAAAAAGTCCAACCATCATTATGGATAAAAAGCACATAGAACTTGCAGCAAAAAAAGTAGCATTTGGCAAGCTTATCAATGCTGGTCAAACGTGTATTGCTCCAGACTATGTACTTATAACTAAAGATTTAAAAGAAGACTTCATAAAGTTTTATATAAAAGCAGTTGAGTCTTTTTATGGTTCTAACCCTTTAGAGAGTAAAGATTATCCAAAAATCATACATCAGAGACATTACAAAAGACTTATCAACTTAATGAACGACCAAAAAATCATTTATGGTGGAACATATAATGGTGAAAAAATTCATCCAACATTATTGGAACCATCAATATACAGTAAAGTCATGGAAGAAGAAATTTTTGGTCCAATACTCCCCATACTTACAATTGAACACATAGAAGATATAAATAAATATATCTTGGAAAAACCACTAGCTTTATATTTATTTACAGATAATCCGAAAATTAAAGATTATGTTATAAACAACATAAGTGCAGGAGGTATAACAATCAATGATACACTCATGCACTTTAGTAACCATAATCTTGGGTTTGGTGGTGTTGGTTCTAGTGGTATGGGTAAGTATCATGGTAAACATAGTTATGATACATTTACACATTATAAGCCCGTACTTAAAAAATCAAATTATCTTGATATTAAGTTTAAATACTTACCATCAGATGATAAAAAAGAAAATCTTATTAAAAAAGTTATGAAATAACTTTAATCGTTTTAATTTAGGTCTAAATCCTATATAAAAGAGGTGTGTTGATGGAACTCTTTACAATCGATTTTGCAATGTATATTCTAATAGGTTTAATTTTTTTCGGGTGTTATTTACGAATCAACGAAGTCAATCAAGCAAACAATTACAAGTTTTACACTCCTTATTTAATTATGACGGTAATTTTCATAAGACCATTGATCGTTGTTGAAGAGGACGGGTTTAAGATAATACAGGCTTTTTTTAGCGCTAACAACCGTTTTAATTGTATTAATCATATTAAAAGTAATCTTTGATATTTTTTATATCAACAAAGATTTGGATTCAAAAAAGAAACTATAACAACCCAAATTTACAACATCAATTTTGCTAAAGAAAGGTCGTATACTTTTTTACAGAATATTAAGTATTATTGTTTTTAATTATAGGTTCAACAATACTTATTTTTGGCGACGGATTAACACGATGGGTATTTGGAACTACAACAATGTGTGTTATAGTATGGTCAAGCGTACAAACTATTGCAGCATACAAAATTACAGAAGAGAAGAATTAATAATTGTACATTATAAGGGAAAAATTATTGCCTTATAAACAATCACACAATGCACTATCCTTTTCATAAAAATATAAGA
>DUPY01000024.1 GCA_012838065.1 Acholeplasma sp.
CAAGATATATAGCAAGTCAAGAAACACAATTAACCTTCCTGTTTCCAAAACGTAAAACAGATGTGGACTATTTATTAAAAATTAACCCTATCGAATTTTACAGGTCAATTTTTGAAAAGGAAAATAAAATAGAAGACAATGAAGGAATTTCAAAATTGTATTTAATGATTGAAGGTGAAAAAGGTTACATTAAAATTGGCCAAACAAAAAACAAACTTGAAGTTCGTAGAAAAGGAGTTGCCGAACCAACATTAAAAGCTAAAGACCCTAAGATATGCATACTTACAGCTTGGAAAGCACCAAAAGAAGTTGAGAAAAAATTGCACTCAAACTATAAATCAAAAAGAAAAAGAGGCGAATGGTTTGATTTAAAAGCCATTGATTTACAAGAAATAAATGAGATAATGTTATCTTATGAAATGATTAATATATAAAAACTCAAGTGCTAACAGACATCTTGTTTAATCTTTAAAATAAACATCAACTAAACAGCCATGCTGCTAACATGCGGTCATATTTCAGGCGGCGGAAGTTTATAAACACTTGGCTTTTAGCATTTTATAAAGCTTTTAACGGCTGGAAAATTTCGAGTTCCTTTACGCCGCCCGAAATATACCGCCGTCCGTTGTGGTGCATTAAAGACAAACTAACATGAGACATTTAACCTTAATATTAATCGGATTTTTAACTATCAATCTGATAAACGCACAAGAGGTTGATTTATCAAATAAATGGATTAATTCAATTGAGACAAGTTCAGGATTTAACGACTTTGATAAAGACAAATTCGATAATCTTGATTTTAGTTCAATTCTATCAAACCAACTCAGATTTGATAACGACCCGATTTCAACTTACATCGGAGTATTTGGACCAAATTATCGCAGAATTGATTTTCATTTTGAAGTGACAAAAAATGAATTAATTTATTCAGTGACAGGAAAGAGTAAATTGGGAAATAATGTACGAGAACTGAAAGGTGAAATGAAGCTTAAAAAAGTTCTTCTGCGAGAGCAAGAATATATCACGGATAGTTTATATATAGGATTGTTTGACTGTAAATTATTTGAACCAGGAGACAGAGATGGAGATGGCGTTTTTTCAGGGATTTTTACATTAGTATTTTACAAAAAAGATAATGAAGTGCAATTTTTCAAAACATCTTCAGGAGACGACCCAAATTTTACAAATACCTTTGTCGGTAAATGGACAAGAAATAATTCGACTGTTGAACGAAAAGTGATATTTTCATTTCATGCCGCAGGACTTTATGAAGGGCTTCCATTTTGCGAGGATTTATATACTTTCGAGGAAAATGATGATTATTTGATAATTAAAGAAGAATTTAAGGAATTTGGATGGCAAGATTATCCAAAAAGACGAGGACAAAAAACTGATTGGTGGAAAGAATAACGCACCACAACAATGTATATACAAAATGGGCTGAATTGTAGTAAATTCAAGGGTTGTAGCCCGCTTCAAAATTGTAACGGTTTGATAAGTTTGAAGCCCGCAATCGCC
>DUPY01000025.1 GCA_012838065.1 Acholeplasma sp.
AACACCTACAACACCTGCACCAATAATAACAACGTTTGCACGTTTTGTACCTGGCACACCAGAAATAAGAATACCGCGTCCACCCATTGGTTTTTGTAAAAACTTAGAACCTTCAACTGCAGATAGTCTTCCAGCAACTTCACTCATTGGTTTTAAACATGGTAATTCACGATTATCTAGTTCAATTGTTTCATATGCGATTGCTGTTGTTTTTGAATCTAATAAAGCTTTTGTAAGCTTTTCATCAGCGGCTAAGTGTAAATACGTATATAGGATTAAATCTTCTCTAAAGTATTGATATTCACTTTCTAGCGGCTCTTTAACTTTAACCATCATATCGACAATATCCCATACTTCTTTAGCAGTTGATAAAACAATGGCTCCTGCTTTTTCATATTCAGTATCAATAAAATCTGAACCAAGGCCTAATCCAGCTTCAACATAAACGGTATGTCCTTGATTAATATAGGCTTTAACTGATTGTGGTGTTAGTCCAACACGCATTTCACTAGTTTTAATTTCTTTGACGCATCCTATTTTCATATTTTCTCCTTAAAAATCGTATGGTGATACTTCGTCGTAAAAAGTATCTACCGATCGAGATTCTTCAATATCTTCTGTTTGAAGACGTAAACGTAAAGTAGTTTGACGTAAATCACTTAAGTGATTTGCCGCATAACTTAATAGTTTAATGTCTCCAAGAATAATTAAATACTTTTTAGCTCTTGTAATGGCTGTATATAATAATTCTTTTTTCAGCATGTGCATATAGGCTCTTACAAGCGGTAGTATGACAATCTTATATTCACTACCTTGTGATTTGTGAACACTCATTGCGTATGCAAGACTTAAGTTTTCTAAGTCCGATTTTTCAAATAACACTTCATTGTCATCAAAAGTTACAACCATAAACTCTTTGCCGTTTTGGTCAATACCTATTCGACTAATATATCCAATATCACCATTCATAATCATTCTTAGTGGATCATTTTGAAGTTGGATGACTTTATCGCCTTCATAAAAAACTTTACTGCCATAAGTCATTTGCTTCATTTTATTTTGATTAAACTTATCTTGTAATATCGTATTCATATTATCAATACCAACAGTTCCTTTATACTGTGGAATGAGCACTTGAATATCTTCTATCAAATCGTAGCCTTCTTTTAAAGCTCCTTCAATTTGACGAATAATGATGTTACTAATTTCATCAGCTTCAGCACGATACATATACACATCATTTTCACTTCTTAGATCATAATGTTGAACATCTTGCTGATTTACACTAGCCGCAAGACTAACAATTTGTGAATCTTTTGCTTGTCGATGAATTTCATTTAAGCGCGTTGTGTGAATCGTATTTGATTGAATTAAATCGCTTAAAACTTGCCCTGGGCCGACACTTGGCAACTGATCAACGTCGCCAACGATAATGACTTGCGCATCACTTTTAATAGCTTCAAATAAACGACGTGCAAGGAATATATCAATCATTGATGCTTCGTCTATTATAATTAAATCATGTGGTAATTGGTGGTATTGATCGTATGCAAACACCCCATCGTAACCATAGCCTAAATGACGATGAATCGTTTGGGCTTCCATATCCAAGAGTTCTTTCATACGCTTTGCTGCCCGTCCTGTAGGTGCCATTAAAGCAATTTTTTCATAAATATTTGCATCACTCTTATTTAAATTATAGATGTTTTTATAAATATCTAATATACCATCAATAATGGTCGTTTTACCTGTACCTGGTCCGCCGGTAATAATTGAAAACTTATTAGATAAACTTTCAATAATTGCTTGTTTTTGCATATCGGTATACGTCATATTCTTTTGTAACTCAATCATAAAGATTAAAGTTTCAACTTGATCTTTATCAACAAGTTTTCTTTTTGTATCACGTATGCGGTTAATATTAACCGCCACTTCAACTTCACTATCATATGCGAGTGGTAAGTAAAGGCGTTCTTCCTCAACAATGATACGTTTTTCTAAAATAAGTGTGTTCATTGCATCATCGATATCAAACTCATCTTCTAAGACTTGAAAAGTATATTTAACAAGTTGGTCTTTCGTTAAATAAAGATGCCCATTTTGAAATGCAAGATTATACATAGCATATAAAATTGCAGCTTTAATTCTTCGAATATCATGTTTATCTATGCCTATTTTTCTTGCAATTTCATCAGCTCTTAAAAAACCAATGCCCTCAATATCTTGAATGAGTTGATAGGGGTCTTTTTCTAATTGTTCGAGTGTTCTAAGTGAATACTTGTTTAAAATTTTCATTGCTGTTTTTCCGATAATTCCATAACCATATAAAGCAACAAGTATCGTTTCACTTTTTTCGTTTGCAAGTAATTCATAATAGAATCGTTCGATTTTAAGTGCATTAAAACCAATTTCTTTTAAAATATTTTTATCTTTCTTAATTTTTTCAATCGCATCCATACCTAAAGTATCAACTATTTTTTCTGCCGTCTTTGGTCCAACACCAGTAAAAAATTCACTTGATAAATATGTAATTAAACCTTCTCTATCCTCTATATCAATTGATTTAAAAGATTCTACTTTGAATTGTCTACCAAATTTTTGATGTTCAATCCATTCACCGAAGAAATCGTAAAAAACAGACGTGTTTAATGTTGGTAAATAACCAACAATAGTCTGTTTTTCTTGTGACTCATCTTCAATTCTTGCAATGACATAACCGTTATCGTTATTTCGAAATACGTAACTAATTATGCGTCCTCTTAAAACATCCATTTAGCTATACAATCTCTCTTTGCCATCAAAATATGCGGTTTGAATAAAGCCACTGCCTACACAAACATCCCCTTGGTAGAATACACAAGCTTGTCCCGGTGTAACAGAATGGATTCCTTGTGGATATGTAACTAAAATTTCATTGTCATTAATAAATTTCACGTGTACATCTTGGTCTGGTTGACGGTAACGAAATTTAGCAGTCATTGGCCCATCAACTCTTTCTTTGCGCCATACGACTTCTGTAATTAATGCACTATTTGAATAAAGATGTGGATGTTGGCCATCTGGTTCTACATATAATGTATTCGTTTTTAAATCTTTTCCTACAACATACCAAGCATCTGTACTTTCTTTTGTACCACCAATGCCTAAACCTTTTCTTTGGCCAATCGTATAGTTCATTAAACCATAATGCTCTTTTATGTATGTGCCATCTAAACGACGCATATCACCTTTTTGAGCAGGTAAATAGTTGCTTAAAAATTCACTAAAATGTCTTTCACCAATAAAACAAATACCGGTTGAATCTTTTTTAGTTGCTGTAGCAAGTCCTGCTTCTAAAGCAAGCTCACGAACTTGTTTTTTCTCTAAATCGCCAATTGGAAAAATGACGTCTTTTAATTGCTCTGTTTGTAATTGACTTAAAAAATAGGTTTGGTCCTTGTTTAAGTCTTTTGCACGTTTTAAAATTGGTTTACCAGTACTATGGTCGATTTGTGCATAATGCCCCATAGCAATATAATCATAGTTAAAACGTTTTGCATAATCTACAAAAGCTTTAAACTTAATTTCATTGTTACATAAAATGTCTGGATTTGGTGTTCTATTTTTCTTATATTCGTCTAAAAAATATGTAAAAACACGATCCCAATAATCATCAATAAAATCGACTCTGTGCAATTTAATCCCTAGTTTTTGACTAACTAAATACGCATCTTGGTAATCGCGTTCTTGTTCACAAACTTCATCAAAAACAGTTGGATTTCCATGGATATCAAAGTTGGTTGCGCTATCCCAATTTCGCATAAATACACCTTCAACATCGTATCCTTGTTTTAACAACAGATAAGCAGCGACACTAGAGTCAACACCACCACTTAATCCGATAATAACTTTTTTCTTTTTTTCCATAATACTCTACTTCCTATTTACATCGCTAGGCATTCTAAATTGTCCCCTAGGTGAAAGACTTAATTCGATAACTTTTGGTCCTTCAGGTAATGTTTGGCGCTTAAACTGTTGCGTGTAAAAGCGTTTCATAAAACGTGTAACATAAAGGTCAGCTTCCTTTTGATCAAGTCCAAAAGTTTCTTTTACAAACCACTTTATAATTTCTTCATTATGTCCTTCAACTAAATGATGGAATAAAATAAAGTCATTAATCATATAACTACCAATCGAGTTTTCCGTCGCTTGGTTATCCAGCAATTCAGGTGAAATTGGCATGTCTAAAATATCTTTTAAAATATCTTTTGAAGTTTTATATGCAGTTTTCGAATGATAATCAACGAGTGCTTGCACAAGTGTTTTTGGAACGCCAGAGTTAATTGCATACATACTCATTTGGTCACCATTATATGTCATCCAACCAAGAGCAATTTCACTTAAATCACCTGTACCTAATACTATCCCACCATATTTGTTTGCTAAATTCATTAAAATAAGTGTACGTACACGTGCTTGTGCATTTTCATAAGTAACATCCAACTTATCATGATTGATAAGTTTTAGTTGTTCGTTTACTGCTTGCTCAATTGAAATCTCATGAATTTTATAGCCAAGTGATTGAACTAAATCAATGGCATTTTTCTTAGAGCGATTGCTTGTTGGTTTTGCAGGCATCGTAACACATACCAAAGCATTTTTATCTAAATTTAAATATTTTATTGCTTGATCTGCAACTAAAAATGCGAGTGTTGAATCAAGACCACCCGATATGCCTATAACAAGTTTTCGTAAACCTTCCGGTAAACTTAATAATTTTTTAACTAATGCGAATACTTGAAGATTATTAATTTCTTCTAAATCGAAACGTTCATCATGATCTTCAACAAATGGAAATTTGTTCAATGGTCGACTTAATGATTGGTCGTTTGTTTCAATAATATCATAGTTAACAACATCAATTTTTTCTTTAAATGATGATGTTTCAGATCTAAATGTTGCGTTTTGACGACGTTTATAGCGAAGACTTTCTATCGATATATCAACAGTCGTTTGGATACTTTCTGGCTTATATGAATTTGTTTCACTTATTAAATAGCCGTTATCAGCAATAATGTGATGTCCAGCAAAAACAACTTCGCTACTTGATTCAAATGTTCCAGTGCTTGTATAAGCATACACACATTTCTTCGATAAGGAATGATTTAAAACAACTTGTTTTCTAAATTTTGCCTTGTGCCCATATGAACTTGAAGCAGATAAATTTAAAATAATTTCTGCACCAGCTAAGGCTAATGCATCACTTGGCGGTGTTATTGCCCACATGTCTTCACACAGTTCTACACCAAATGTGACATTGTTTACGTTATCCTTGAAGATCATTTTTCCGAATTTAACGCTTTGGCCTAATAATTGTATGTTTCTTGTTTGTACATCTTTACCACTTGCAAACCATCGATACTCATAAAACTCTTGATAGTTTGGAATATGTGTTTTAGGTATAATACCTAAAATCTTATTCTCTTGAATAACAACTGCACAATTGTAAAGTGATGTTTCAATGTATAAAGGCATACCTAAAACAAAGACACCCCTAAATGTGTTTTTCTCTAAAATATAGCTAAGAGCTGTTTTTACTTTTTCTAAAAATTCACCTTCATACATTAAATCGCCAATTTGATAACCAGACAATGTCAATTCTGGAAATACAGCAATATCGCTTTTTAACGTGTTTAATATACTAACAATTTGATTTGCGTTAAAAAGCGGATTACCTGGTTCAATGCTTGGTGTTATTGTCGATAACTTTAAAAATTTAAATTTATTCATACCATCACCTAGTTATACAACTTGTGCTTTTTTATATATCGATAAACAGCACGTGTCGTCATTTTCTTATTTTTTTCAATGTTTTTTCTAAATTGACTTGATGCTTCATGAAAATCTACATCAAAAACAACATACTTTGGATTTAAATGTTCATACTTTTTAAACAGTTCATCTACTTTATCACCAGATCTACGAATAACAATAAATGTCGTTTCCTTAATTAGAGCTTCGTAGTTAATCCATGTATCAAGTTTCAAAATATGGTCAGAACCTAAGCAATATAACACTTGATCATCGAAGGACTTAAAATGTTTTAAAGTCTCATACGTACCTAAAAAAGGTTTTTCAAGTTCAAAGCGGCTGACGATAACATTTTTACGTTTACACGTCAATAACCTTAACATGTTATATCGATGATTCTTTTCTGCAAGCTCATTTTTATTGTATGAATCACCAACAGGCATAACAAGTATTTTTGCTTGATGAAAACTTTTTTTAAGCAGTTTAATAATTTTTAAATGTCCTTTAGTAGGTGGATTGAATGCTCCACCATATATAATCATCATGTTAATCACCGTTTTTATTATATCATTATTTCTTAAATAATGTTTTTATATGTCTCGAATATGTGAAGATTTGCGAAAAATGTATTTTACTTGGTAATATATTTAAAAAGTGCTAAAATTTTAATACACATAAGGGAGGTGCCCTAATGGATATAAAACATTATCGTAAGAAGTTTAAAGAAAACAATTTAAGACTAACTAAGAGTCGAGAGGCTATGATTGAAGTTTTGGATAATCAACACTTGACCTTTAAAGATATTCAACGCGGATTGGCAAAAAAAGGTTTTTATAATGTGTCAACGATTTATAACAACCTTGATTTTTTAATTAAAAATAAAATCGTTGTTGAGCTATACATCAACGATACGAAATTCTATGATTTAGCTATGGATAATCCGATGCACAGTGCCGATAGTCATATCCACATTATGATTAAGGACACCAATGAGATTACGGAGATCAATAGCCCAGAAATCTTTGAATATATTCAAAAACACCCATTTTTCAAAGATTTAGATCTTGAATCTATACGAATAACTATATCTGCTCAAAGAAAGAAAAAATGATCGTTTGATCATTTTTTTATCGTCTTTCTGCTGCTCTAAGTTTTGCTGATTTACTACGACCGTTATGATTCATTTCCTCTTCAGAAGGATAAATCGGTTTGTTTGTAACAACTTTAAGTGGGCCAAATTCTTCTTTAACAAAGAAGAGTTCTTTTGGTGTAATAGATGCGCTTTGCTCTTTGAAAAAATGTTTAACAATACGATCTTCTAAGGAGTGGAATGTAAGTGCAACAATTCTACCACCCGGATTTAAAAGTTCAACGGACTGATTTAATAGGGATTTTAAAACATCGAGTTCATCATTGACTTCTATCCGAAGTGCTTGGAATACTCTTTTTGCACTATGGCCCTTTTGGTCTTTATTAACAATATCGGTTATTCTTACTAAGTCTTTTGTTGAATCAATCGGTCGATTTTTTATAATCATATTGGCAATACGATAACTATTTTTTTCTTCACCATATTGATAAAAAATATCCGTTAATTCTTTAAGCGAATAGGTATTTAAAACTTCTTTAGCCGTTTTTTTACGGCGTTGATCCATACGCATATCAAGTGCTGTATCCTTTAAATACGTAAATCCACGGTCAACATCATCAATTTGAAATGATGACATACCTAAATCCATGAGAATACCATCAATATGCAAAATATTTCGTTTGTTTAACTCAACTTTTAATTGACTAAAATTAGAATGGATGATTTCAAAATTATTAAAGTTCTTTAATCGTTCTTTAGCGACCTTAATCGCGTATTCATCCTGATCAAATGCATATAAAAAACCCGTTGTAAGGTTTTTTAAGATAAGTTCACTATGTCCAGCACCACCAAGTGTTGCGTCTACATAGATACCATCAGGTTTTATATTTAAATATTGTATAGCTTCGTTTAATAGAACCGTTTCATGTTTCATCATAATCACCTGCTATATTTTACCATAAGTATAAAGAAAAAAGCACTCTCGTGCCTTTTTTCTTTACTTAGTCTTCTTTGACTTCTTTTTTAGCCAATACTTGACGACCTTTGTAAGTACCAATGTTTGGTGTTACGCGGTGTGGCAAAGTAAATTCTCCTGTTTGTGGGTCAACAACTAATGCTGGTGCTGTTAATTTGTAGTGTGTACGACGTTTTCTTTTTGCTGTTTTACTTGTGCGTCTAAAAGGAACTGCCATGATTTCACCTCTTTCATTTTTTTATCAAGTCTTCTAAATCCATAAATGCCGGATGAACTTCGCGTTTTTCTTCAACGACTTCATTCAAACTGTCTTCATGGTATACAACATATGGTTTTTCAACAACGATGTTTGCGTAAATAATTTCTGAAAAATCAATAACTGCATCTAGAGGATAATCACCTAGTTCATCGTTTGAGAAACGTAATTCCAGCGGAAATGCCAAATCATAATTAACTGGCTTAAGTGTTTTAGCACATGTAAGAACTAGTTTTGATGAAACTTCGCCATCAAACTTAAGTATGTCATTATGCAAACTTAATTTCCCCATGACATTTGTTTCTAAAATATCTAAAATATCATGGTTTTCTTTAATTAAGTGACTTAATTCCACAGATTCATTTATAAGAACATCAGTTTTAATTAACTTTACATCAATTTTCATTATTTAATCAACCTTTTAAATTATATAGTATTTTGTAAATTATGTCAATCAAATTATGTTAAAGAGGCGGTTAAAAAAGAAAACCCTTAAGAGTAAGGGTTAGTAAGCTCTTCTTACCGCTTCTTTTACTTGTGAAAGTACATATTTTTCATTTTCATTTAAGAAGACTTTGTGTGTTGATGGATTTTCAACATATTGGTTTCTTAAACGGAAACTGTATGTATTGCCATCTGCTGTCGATAACTCTAAATCTAAATAAGATTTATGGGTATCTTTGTCATCGCTTGAGAAAATTGTTTCAACATTTGTAACTGTGTCGAGTGCAATTTCACCAGCGATATCTCCAGCGATTAAGCCTGTACGATGGTCAATGTTTGCTTGGTAATAATACATTGTTTTTTTACCTATGAAAAGTGCAACAAGTAAACTTTGATCATAAATGACATCGTTTTGTTTCTCATGATATAAGAAATTTACCGTTCCGCTTTCATAAAAACTTTCTGGCATCTTTAAAATAATAGGTTTTTCAATAACATCTTTATCTGTAATGTTATTAAGTTCGTACGCTCTATAGATTGCTTTTTGAACATCTTCATCAATCAATGTCAATATCTCAGGTGAAACTTTCTTAGATTTCTTTAAAAAAAACTTATCAAACAGTTTATCGCGTTTACTCATGATAATACCACCTTTCATATTGCTTATATTTTACCAAACATTTTAACTTTTAGTCAACCATATATAAATCTTATTAAATATTTAAGAGTTTTCGAGTTGTTTTTTCGTATAAAAGTGTTATTTAAACAGATTTTTGAACTTTTTCCACATATTATCTTTTTCTTTTGATTCTAATTTTTCAAGTTGTTGGAAGAGTTTCTTTTCTTCATTTGATATATTTTTTGGTATTTGCACTTCGACAACAACATGTTGATCACCAACAATATTTGGATTACGAGGATCTTTCATACCTTTACCACGCATTCTAAAAATTGTTTGACTTTGTGTCCCTGCCGGTATTTTTAGACTCACTTCGTCATAAATTGTCGGAATATCTATTTGCGCACCCAGGACTGCCTGAGTTAAAGAAATCGGAACTTCTAGAATAACATCAAGTCCACGACGCTTGAAAATTTTATGTGGTCGAATTCTAAATGTTAAGTGTAGATTCCCCGGTCTACCACCACGTGTTCCACCATGGCCATAACCTGGTACACGTAACGTCATATCATCATCCACACCTGCAGGAATTGTAACATCCACAGTTTTTGTACGTCTTACACGTGTAAAGTTTGTTGTGCTTTCATCTTCTTCAACTTCAACTTTAATTGTTTTATTCGTACCTAAAGCTGCTTCCATAAATTCTAGTATAATCGTTTTTTCGATATCCGCGCCATCACGTGGTGCATTCGGGTCTCTTCTTCGACCTCCACCAAAAAACTGGCTGAAAATATCACTAAAACTTCCAAAGCCATCAAAACCACCAAAACCTTCAAAACCACCAAAACCTTGTCCACCAAACGGATTTCCATCATGGCCAAATTGATCATAATTTGCTCGTTTTTGTTCATCACTTAGTGTATCGTATGCTTCTTGGACTTCTTTAAATTTTTCCTCTGCGTTTGGTTCTTTTGAAACATCTGGATGATATTTCTTAGCAAGCTGTCGATATGCTTTTTTTATTTCATCCAAACTCGCTTGTTTGGAGACGCCCAAGACGTCATAATAATCTCTTTTAGCCATAATAAATCATCTCCATTTAAAAGTATATGTAAGGGCACTTGCCCTTACATATTCTCGTTTACTTTTCTTCAAATTCAGCATCTACGGTTTTACCGTTTGCTGTTGTTGGTTCATCTTGTGGTGCAGACTCTTGTTGTTTTTGAGCTTTTTCATAGGCTTTTACTGCAATTTCTTGAGCATCTTTTTCTAATTCAGTTTTCTTAGATTTAATTAAGTCTAAATCATCTTTATCGATTGCTTCTTGTAATTCTTTAATTAAGCCTTCTACTTTAGTTTTCGTTGCCTCATCAACATCGCCAGCTAAGTCTTCTAAAGCACGTTCTGTTTGGAAAATCAGGTTTGAAGCGTCGTTTTTCAAATCCGCAGCTTCACGTTTAATCTTATCAGCTTCTGCTTGTTCTTCTGCTTCTCTAACCATTCTTTGAATTTCTTCTTCAGATAATGCACCTGTACCTGTAATTGTAATTTTTTGTTCTTTATTTGTGCCTAAATCTTTAGCTTTAACACTTACGATACCGTTTGAGTCAATATCAAATGTAACTTCAATTTGTGGTACACCACGTCTTGCAGGTGGAATATCTCCTAATTGGAAACGTCCAAGTGTCTTATTATCTGCAGCCATTGGTCGTTCACCTTGTAATACGTGGATATCTACTGCTGGCTGGTTATCAGCAGCTGTTGAGAATACTTGTGATTTTGATGTTGGAATTGTCGTATTTCTTTCAATTAATTTTGTAAATACGCCGCCAAGTGTTTCTATACCAAGTGATAATGGTGTAACGTCTAATAATAAGACGTCTTTAACATCTCCTGCAAGCACCCCACCTTGAATTGCAGCACCCATTGCCACAACTTCATCTGGGTTAACGCTCTTGCTAGGTTCTTTACCCATTTCAACTTTAACCATATCTTGAACAGCTGGAATTCTTGTTGAACCACCAACTAAAATTACTTGGTCAATTTCACTTGGTTTTAATTTAGCGTCTGATAATGCGCGACGCATAGGATTTTTAGCACGTTCGATTAAGTCTAAAGTTAACTCATTAAATTTAGCACGTGTTAAATTCATTTCTAAGTGCAATGGCCCTGCTTCACCCATTGTAATAAATGGCAATGAAATTTGTGTTGTCGTTACACCACTTAATTCTTTCTTAGCTTTTTCAGCAGCGTCTCTTAAACGTTGCACGGCCATTTTATCTTTACCTAAGTCAATACCATAGTTACGTTTGAAATCTTGTATTAAGTAATCCATAATCTTTTGGTCAAAGTCATCACCACCTAAGCGGTTATCACCAGCTGTTGAGATAACTTCAAATGTACCCTCAGCCAATCTTAAGATTGAAACGTCAAATGTACCCCCACCTAAGTCAAACACTAAGATGGTTTGTTCTTTATCCATTTTATCGATACCATATGCTAACGCAGCAGCAGTTGGTTCGTTAATAATACGTTTTACTTCTAATCCTGCAATTTTACCTGCATCTTTTGTTGCTTGTCTTTGTGCGTCATTAAAATACGCTGGAACTGTAATTACGGCTTGTGTAACTGTAGCACCTAAGTAGTCTTCAGCTGTTTTCTTTAAATTTTGCAAGATCATTGCAGAAATTTCTTGAGGTGTATATTTTTTTCCTTCAACTTCTACACGATAGTTGTTATCACCCATATGACGCTTAATTGATTGTATTGTATTTGGGTTAGTGATTGCTTGTCGTTTAGCTACTTCACCAACCGAAATTTCACCATTTTTAAACGCAACAACTGATGGTGTTGTTCTACCACCTTCAGCGTTTGCAATAACTTTCGCTTCTCCGCCTTCCATTACAGAAACTACAGAGTTTGTTGTACCTAAGTCAATACCGATAATTTTATTTGTCTTCGCCATTTTCTTCACTCCATTCATTTACTTTGACCATGGCCGGTCTTAATAATTTGTCTTTATACATATAACCTGTTTGAATTACTTTTACGTTAACTCCATTCGGTTTTTCTTTATCATTTGTTTTTTCTACCGCATAGTGGAAATTTGGGTCAAATGGTTTATCTAATGCATCAATTGCTTTTAACCCATCATTTTCTAAAACTTGGAATAGTTGATCATTTATCATTTTAAAACCAATCAAAAAGTTTTTTAACAACTCATTGTCTGTTGGCATTAAAACAATTTTTTGTAGTTGATCTAAAGATTGTAATAGGTCTGCTATTAAATCTTTTGATGCGTACTTGCGATCATTGATTCGTTCTTGCATCATGCGTTTTTTGAAATTTTCAAGTTCTGCATAATTTCTTAAGTTTTGTTCCTTTAAACTTTTAATTTCTAGTTCAAGTTCTTCGATTTTTTCTTTGTACTTGTTCTTACGTTCTTTCTTTTCTTCTTTTGTTTCTAAATCTTTGTCTTTTATGTCCATGTTCTCTGCTGACATCTAATCACATCCTTCTATTTTTTGTACAACTTACCAATATTTGAGGCGATGTATTCCAATAACGGAATTACTCTTGAATACTCCATTCGTGTTGGTCCTAAAACTGCAATTGTACCATGTTCCGTTTCACTAATACGATATGGTATCGAAATCACTGTTGTATTTGCCAGTGGCATAACTTCAATATCGCTTGCAAACTTCACTGTTAATCGCTCATTTTTACCAATAAGTTTTATTAACTCGCGCCGATCTAGCATATCAACAAATTGTTTAACCCGTTTAACATTTGTAAATTCAGGTTCATCAAACACATTCGTTAAGCCCGATAAATAGAAGTTTTCTTCAGCAAACTTAGAAAACGCTGATATGAAAGAATCAATTAATTGCACTTGATACTCCATCAAGTTCATAACTTCTTTCTTAGCGAACGTTAACTGTAAGATTTTACTTGCATCTTCTAAATATTTATCTTTCAATAAATCATCAAGCGTTGTAATAACTTCTTTAATATGGGACATTGTTATTTCTTCAGGAATACGAATATTTTGATGTTGCACTTGTCCTTTATCCGTCACAATTAAAATAACTGCCTCTTTATCGGATAAGGGTATAAAGTCAATTCTTTTAATGATACTGTCTTCGCCTGATGGCCCTACAGCTAAAGCTGTGTAGTTGGTAAGGTCACTTAATAAGCGAATCGCCTCTTCAACTGCACGTTCCCTTGCAAGTTTGTGTCGGTCAAAGACTTTATCAATCAACGGAAATGTATCTACAACATCTTCATTTCTAGTAAAAAGATGATCGACATAATAACGGTAACCTTTTTCAGAAGGAATTCGCCCTGATGATGTATGTGTTTTTTCTAAAAAACCTAATTCTTCAAGAACTTGCATATCATATCGAATCGTTGCACTTGAAAAATTCAAATGAGGCAATTGTGTTAAGTACTTAGATCCAACCGGAACCGCATCCTTAACGTATGTCTCAATTACCGCTTTTAAAATCAGTTTTTGTCTACTTGATAACATTCATTCACCTCATTTAGCACTCTTTTGTTTGTTGTGCCAACATTATTTTATTATAACGGATTGGCACTGTCAAGCGATATGTGCTATTTGTCTTTAAAAATGTGTTTTTTTACAAAAAAAGACAAAAACTATTTTTGTCTTTGTTTATTGAACCATTTTTGTACGTATGGATTAGTATTTTTTAAATCACGAACGGTTGCTTGCTTACCGTGCCCAGGATAAACTTTCGTTTGTGGACTTAATTTAAGTATCGTTTCAACACTATGCTTTAACTGCACCAGGCTACCACTATATAAATCATGTCTACCAACATCGTCATAAAAAATAACGTCACCGCTGTAAAGTTGATTCATATATAAGTAACCCATACTTCCTTTGGTATGTCCAGGTATACTTATACATTCAATCGTTTGATCTGCAAACGGTATTTTCATTTGATTTTCAACAATAACAATATTTAAATCCTTACGTTTATACGGAGCTTTTTTAGGGTAATACCCATTATATTCATCCATAAATAGTAAAGCAGCATCATGTGCTGAAACATAAACAGGGCAATTAAACAAGTGTATAGAGTGTACATGATCTGAATGTGCATGCGTAATTAATATGCCGTCAATCGAGCGAGCTTCAACAATTCTCATAATATCTTCGTAACTTGCAGAAGGGTCAATAAGCATGGCACGGTCAAATCTGGTTATGATATATGTATGCGCGTTAAGTTCGGTTTCTTTAATTGTATACATAAAAGTATAGAAAAAAAACTATTCTAAGAATAGCTTATTTCTTTTCTCTATGAATGGTGTACTTTCTTAAACGTGGGCAGTATTTTTTAACTTCCATACGTTCAGGTGTTAACTTTTTGTTTTTTGTAGTGTAGTAATTTTCATCGCCACATTCAGTACAAACTAATTTTACTAATTCGCGCATAGTATCCCTCCAAATCCAATGTATAGTATAACAAAAGACATATAAAATATCAACATTTTTAGATTACTTTAATCATCTTATTTCAAATAAACGTTATTCTAACGGTTTATTGTTTAAACTTTTCCATAAATAGAGTGCGGCATATGTTTTATATGGCGCATAATTTTCGATAATGTTTTTAACTTCTTCTTGTGTTAAATTGTTTCCATACAAGTTTTTAATTGCGTTCATTAATCCTTTGTCACCAAAAGAAAAAACATTAGGTCTTGCCAGTTCAAAGATTAAAAACATTTCCGCTGTCCATTGTCCGACACCCTTTAGTTTTACAAGCATATCGATGATTTCTTGATCGCTTTTTTCATCAATATTGGAAAAATCGATGGTTTTTTTTATAAATGATTCACAAATATGTTTAATGTAACTAATTTTTTGATAGGACAATCCAACTTGTCTTAACGCTTCATTATCAAGCGCTATAATTTTTTCAGCTTGAAGCTCATAATTTAACAATTCAATAAAGCGTTGCCATATCGTAGATGCTGCTTTGACACTTAATTGTTGACTGACAATTGAGTTAATTAGTGTAACAAAGGGATTTTCAAATTCTTTTCTTCTTAATTCAATATTTCCATAGGTTTCAATCAATTGCTTCATAACATTGTCTTTATTTTTTAAGTATTCTAGATGCTTCATTTTATGCTTCCTCGTACAAACTTAATTCATAGTCACATAACCCCTCAAAGAAACTCTTTTCATGTGAGACTAAAATTAAGGTACCTTGATAATCCATCAACGCACGTTTAAGTGCATCTTTGGCTTCCACATCTAAGTGGTTTGTTGGCTCGTCTAAGATAAGAACATTTCCTGCTTGATGTTTTAAAAGTGAAAGACGAACTTTTGTTTGTTCACCACCCGAAAGTGTCTCTATCGGTCGATTTGCTGTCTCAAAATCAATTCCATATTCAGCAAGCAATCGCATCACGGTCTTTTTATCAAAATCGGGGTAATGATAACTTACAACAGAAAATGCTGTATCACCTTTTTTAAAAATGTTTTCCTGTTCAAGATATGCAATTTTAGCAGTATCTATCCAAGCAAACGATCCATCGATTGCTGGAATTTGATTTAAAATTGTTTTTATAAATGTTGATTTACCAATACCATTTTTTCCTGTAATAACAACTTTTTCTTCCTTCAATATTTTTAGGTCGATAGGATCTAATAACGGCTCATTATAACCAATGAGTAAATCTTTTACAACAAGTACATCCTTACCTGTAGAACCTTTAACTGGAAAACTAAACTTATACTTCTTTGATTTTTGAGGCGGGTTGACAAGCACCATTTTTTCAAGCATTTTTCTTCTACTTTGAGCACGTTTTGTCGTTGATGCTCGTGTAATATTTTTATTAATAAACGTTTGAATTTCTTTAATTTTTTTGGATTGTGCTTTAAACGCTTTATCTTGTTGTTCATACCTTAAGGTTCGTTCCTTTAAATAAAACTCGAAATCACCTTTATAGCGTATAATTTTTCCTGCTTCTAATGCAAACACAGTCTTTGCAATAACACGTAAAAAGTCTTCATTATGACTAACTACAACAAATGCTTTAGGATAGCTATTCAAAAACTTTCCAAGCCATTCGATATGTACTTTATCCAAAAAGTTCGTAGGTTCGTCAAGCAATAAAATATCTGCTTCTTCAAGTAATAACTTAGCCAGAATAATTTTTGCACGCATACCACCCGATAAATGTTTAATCGGCATATTTAAAACATCCATTGTAAGACCTAAACCATGAATAACATTACCTATTTTTGATTTTATGGCGTAAAAGTCTGCTTCAATTAACGATTCACCTATCGATGAAGCTTGATTTAATATACGTTCATGTAGGTGTTCAGGCTCAAATGCAATGCTTTCATAAAGTTTTTCCATTTGAGCTTCCATATCAAATAGTTTAGTAAACACATCATATAAATATGTTTTAACAGTTAGCTTGTTATCAATTTTAGCGTATTGATCTAAATAACCAACACGTTTATTGTTTACCCATTCTACACTTCCCTTGTCGGGTTTTATTTGCTTATCTAATAATTTTAATAATGTTGTTTTACCCGTACCGTTAGGACCAACTAATACGGCATGTTCACCATCAAAAAGACGCATGCTTGCGTCTTCATAGAGATTTTCATCACCGTATTTAAAACTAATGTTTTTAACTTCTAAAATGCTCAATTTAATTCCTCTATTTCGATAATAAAACGTAGAACATAAATGCTGATGCTAGAAATGTTGAAACAAACAACATAATTAGTAAAACATTATATGTTTTTAGTTTTTGATTTTTACAATATATATATACACCAAAACTACATGGCAATAAAACAATTAATAACTTTTCTTTTATCTTATATTCGCTACTGTAAGCGAGTGCTATCTTATATACAAATAAAACAACAGCTAATAACAACGCTAAATACCAGGAGTTAATCGTTATAAATGTTAGATATCTTAACATCATTTCACTCTCCTAACAATTAGTGTAGTAAGCAATAAAAGTGGTGCAATAAGTCCAATAAACGTTCCAAACATATGGTATATGAAAATTACCCAAAAATAAGAAGCCATGAACATGTAAATAAAAAACCGTTTTTTCATGATGCATCACCATCCAATACGATTTCATTACTTATGATTTGACCATTTTGATAGGTGATAATACGTCCACCCCTTGTGCCTTTTCCATAAGCGTTATAGCCACTTACTTTGCCGTACGTTAACATAATACCTTCTAAATCAAAGGCATAGTAGTTGTTGTGGTCATGACCAACAAAGACACCAATAGTTTTTCCAAGTTCGACTGCTTTTGTAAAAAATCCGGTATTAATATCTTGATGATACACACCTTCACCTTTACCTACATTACCCGTATATTCTGTATATTCAATAAGCGGAATATGCATAAATGCTAGTGAGTTTGCTTCATCATCTAAAATGTTTGATTCATACCAATCAATTTGGGCTAAACTTAAATAATCATAGCCCGTTGTTTGAACTTGTTCTTTCGTATCACTCTTTGTATCAAAGAAATATAAGTGTACAATAGTGTCGTTGTTATATTTAACATCGATAATGTAATTTCCAACACCACCGTCAGTTAATTTTAGTCCTGGTGTAAACAACTTGATTTTTTGATAACTTTTTTCAAAGTCTTTATAGGTATGATAATCATTTTCATGATTACCAAAAATAAATGTCCATGGAATATTTAGTTCATTCATAAAATCTACGAATTTTTTAAATAAACGTTTAGCTTGTGGACTCATCATAATATCGCCTGTAACAACTACAATGTCTGGGTTATGTGTATCGATCAAATTTTTGATTAATGCGTACGTTTTACGATCATTATAGTCATAGCCAAATGTTAAATGTAAATCTGTAATCTGTAGGATTTTTAAAGTATCACTATCAATATTTAAAGTTAAACGATCTGTTGTACTATAAACAACTTCACCTTTTTTGTTACAAGAGACTAAAAAAAGTGAGAGTGAAAAACATATAATTAGTGCGACGATTTTTTTCATAATTACAACTCCGTTATAAAGGTTTCTAAATCTTTGAATAAAACAGGGTAATAGGTATAAACTTGCTTAAAACGTACAAATTCAATATCGCTTTCGTTTATGTATCGTTTTATTTTTTCTTCATTCGGATAAATAACAACAATCTTTAAATGTTTCGTTAAGACGAGTTTTGCTTGATCAATAAATGTGCTTGGCGTTGTGTATACTTGCCAGGTAGTCGGACTGTTGATTGAAAACTCTTTATTAACAGGAATATATTGAAAAATAAGTTCGTATGTTTTTTCGTTATAATCAAACCATAATTGCTTATTATTTTCATAAACATGTCCATATTGACTTAATATTTTTTTTGTTTGTTCTTTGACATTTTTTTCTTTATTCTTTTTTGCTAGTTTAGCTAACATCCATAAGCTTAAATACACTATAAGAATGCTAGCCATTATGATGAAAAATGTCTTCATTTATCTTCCAACTTTCTTTTTACTACTTTTTTTAAATAGCGTTCATTAAAAACACAATAGTGTTCATAGCGATGTTCATCATAAATGACATCTTCAATAAAATAAGGAATATTGTAGCTTACACCATAGTTTTCTTTGTCACTTGCCCACGATATTGGTTTAAAATCTAAAATACCCTCTCGCATTTTCTTTGGTGTATCAAATGGTGTATCATCATCAATATGAATTAAAAACACGTGTAAACCATTTCCCATCGCATCAAAGCTATTCCATGTGACCAAGCCTTTATCAAAAACTTGTTCTTTTGAAACCATCAAACCTGTTTCTTCATACGTTTCACGAATGATTGCTTCAAGTGGTGTTTCATTTTTTTCAATTTTTCCACCAATACCGTTCCAACATCCTTGCCATGGTTGATAGTTACGATTGATTAAAAGTATTTCATCCTTACGCTTAATAAAAGCTAAAACATATTTGTGCATGTAAAATCACCTCGCGCTGACATAATTGTATCATAAAATGCATAAAAAATATTGAAAAACTAATTAAGGAGTGTTATTATAATAACACGTGCGCCCTTAGCTCAGCTGGTAGAGCACCTGACTCTTAATCAGGGTGTCGTAGGTTCGAAACCTACAGGGCGTACCATATACAATAAATTTTAAGGCGATTTTAGTTAAATCGCCTTTTCTATTTTATTAGATTTACTTATAACCTCTGAAACTTTCGCTGGTATTTTTCTTCAATTACATCAAGCAAAGTATCCACTATTTTTGGATCAAAGTGGGTGCCTTTACAGCGAATAAGCTCGGCCACAGCATCATCAATCGACATGGCCTTACGATAGGGTCGATCAGAAATCATCGCATCAAAAGCATCCGCTACAGAAATAATACGTGCTTTAAGCGGTATCTCATCACCTTTTAATCCACGAGGATATCCTGTTCCATCAATTTTTTCATGATGGGATAAAATATCGTATGCAATTTCAGCATACTCTGTTGATGTTGATAAAATGCGATATCCAATTTCAGGGTGTGTTTTAATAACATCCCATTCCTCCTTTGTTAAAGGAGCAGGTTTATTCAAAATGCGATCATCAATTGCTATCTTACCAATATCATGTAGCGATGAAATCCCTTCTAACTGGCGTAGGTCATGCTCTTTTAAGCCTAGCTTTTTACCAATAAGTCGACAAATATTAGATACTCTTTGAGAATGTTTTTCCTCTCTTGGGTTCTTCTCATATAACACTTTAACTAACGTTGAAACTGTTTCATTACGAACAGAAGATTTGTCCATTAACTTATTTCTTAACATGGATTCCTCTGTAATTTTGAATATTGTTTTCAAATCTTCAAAAGAATGTGCCGTCTGTAAACCACTTGCTACAGATATAGGCATACCGTTGACATTTAACTTTTTAATTGACTCGTGAAAAGCTTCTAAATACTCTTCAGCATCGTTGTATGTCGTTTTTTTAAGTATGACAACAAATTCATCGCCGCCAATGCGACAAATATCGCCATATAATCCAAACGTTTCTGTCAATGATCGCCCAACATTGATTAGTAGTTCATCGCCTGCAATATGACCAAACGTATCGTTAATAACTTTTAAACCGTTGACGTCCAATAAAACAAGTGAAAGTGGTAAATAGTTTTGGTTACTAATGTTGTCAAGTTTTTCTTGATAATATCGGCGATTATATAAATTTGTCAACGCGTCATGATAACTGTAATATGTAATCAGCTTTTCATGTTGTTTTCTTGTGCTTACGTCGTATGAAAATACTGTAATCCCCATTATTTTACCATTTTCATATATTGGTGAATAATGTTCTTCAACATAGCGTTCATGATTACTTTCAATTTGCGATTCCCGAATGAATCGTTCACCAAGAAACGCGCGTTGAACATTTTCTTTAAGACGTTTTTGCATTTTACTATTTTCAATAATTTCTATGAAGTTCATTCCTATTTTTATATCTACTCCATAAAATCTATACATCTGTGCCTTATGATAAGCGTTAAATATTAAATAATTAAAATTTGCGTCTAACGAATAAATTTCAATAGTGTCTGTACCATCAACGGATGACTGTATAAAATTTCTTTGTGTTTTAATTTGTTCATTGATATCATAATTTTTTCGTTGGAGACCAATAACTAAAGATACGGCAACAACTGTTAGAGGATTGACAACTAAAAATATTAAGGCAATCTCAATAAACTGTTCAAACAAAATATTACGATACATCAAAAGTAAAATCGATAAACTACCAACATGCACTAAAAAACCAAATAAAAAGTAAGATACATAGTCGTTATAAATTTTTAATCTTTTACTTATTTTCGGCCAATACACACCGATAAAACTTGATAATGCAATAACACCAATACCACCTAATACGCCAGTGCCACCTAGAATAATTCTATAAATAATCGAGATCAGTGAGCCAATAATCGCCGAAATTGGTCCAAAAAACAACCCTCCAACCGATAATATGACGCTCCTTGAGTCAAATATAAATCCAGGAATTAAGTTGTATGGATTCATCATCAATAAAATCGTTCCAAAACCAATGAGTATACCAATTAAAATATAATACTTAACGCTTCCTCGCTTAACTTTATAGTTTACTGCAATAAAGATTATTACATATATGAGCAAAATTAATATGTTAACTAAATATGCATTGTCAATCCGCAAATTAAAGCCCACAGCTACACCACACTTTCATAAAAAACAAGGTTATTACTCATAATTTTACCATAATTTTCTTTTGCTATAGAAATAATTACTTAAATTTTCGTTGTATAATCATAAAACACCTGTAATTTATCAATTAATGTTACAATGGCTTTGGGTGATATTATGAATACTTTAAAACTAGGACTTGTGTCATTTGTTGAGCACAAGTCAAATTCGAAAAACAACTTGATAACGGATGGTGAAAAAAGATTAGAAAATTTACTTGAAGAAATTAAGTATGCCGATGCATTAGGTCTTGATTTTTTTGGTATAGGTGAGCACCACCGTAGTGACTATTTAGCCTCATCACCAATCACAATACTTGCTGCAGCCGCAAGCGTCACTAAAAACATTACGCTTGGAACGGCAGTTTCCGTATTAAGTAGTGAAGATCCCGTGCGTCTAACCGAACAATACCGCACCCTTGATTTATTATCCAAAGGTCGTGCTGAGCTTATGGTTGGTCGCGGTTCATTCATCGAATCGTTTCCATTATTTGGGTTTAATTTAAATGATTACGACCTTTTATTTAGTGAACGCTTAGACTTATTGTTAAAACTTAATCAAAACAACGCCATCTCTTGGCACGGAAAAACGCGAGCACCATTAAATGATGTCCAAATATATCCAACGATGAAGAAGCCCTTAAAAATTTCAATCGGCGTTGGAGGAACTGAAAGCTCAGTTATTCGTGCGGCAAAGCTTGGAATTCCAATGGTTATCGCCATTATTGGTGGTAATCCAAAGTACTTTAAACGCCATATTGATTTATACAAGCACTTTTATTTAGAAAGTGGTCATAAATTAGAAGATATGGAAATAACAATTAATTTTCATGGCTACATCTATGAAAACGAAGCGGACTTAAATCAATTTTATGAAACATATGCGGCTCAAATGAATCAAATTGGAATCGAACGTGGTTGGAGTAAATTTACACGAGGGCGTTTCGACTACGCAATTGGAATGGATGGACATTTGCTTGTCGGTGATAGTAAGTATGTTGCCGAAAAAATTAAAAACATTTTAACTTTCTTACCTGCACAACGATTACTCTTACAATTTACTGTAGGCAATATGCCACATGATAAAACGATGAATGCCATTCGTCTATTCGCAACCGAAGTCAAAGACTATCTAAAAAAATAGCAACCCTAGCGGGTTGCTTTTTTTAATCTTTTAAAGTTTTATCGTTTTTCTTAAATCTGCCAGATGGAAATAACGTGTAATAAATAGGTATTAGTAAGAATATTAACCAACCTGGATGCCAATAACCAAAGCCAAGACCTAATATTAGGTATATAATCGAAATAATAAATGAAAAGCTCCATTTAACTTTCTTTATACCAACTAAAATCGGCATAATTGGTATCAATAAGAACACTAGCCATCCTGGATGCCATAAATCAAACTGAAAACCTAAGAATAAAAACACTAACACACAAACCAGTGGTGTAACTGCTACAACTCTTCGACGAAAACTAAAAAATTGTGAAATCATTTTTTCTCCTCCTTATTAAAGTGTGCATTAACCTTCATTTGTACAAGGCTATCTTGATGTAATAAGTCATTTAACTGTTTAACTTCTTTAATTATATTAAATATACCTTCATCAACTTTTTTATCGCTTGGAAATACTCTTAAAGGATAACGCATTGAATAAAACATATCATCTAAAACTACATCTAATAATTTATTATCAATAACAAATGTTGGTTCTGTACTCAAAAGATGTGTACCATAGTATAAATCATTACGTCTATTCAAATCAAATAATTCGATAATTGTTCGATAAATATCGATATGACCACGAACTTTTTCTTGATGACCAGTTATTAAACCTTTATTTATTGTATATTCGCCAACTTGTATTTTTTCATCCGACGGGACATAAAGCAAGGCTTCAACTTGTAATAAATGTTTTCGCTCTTCAAGATTACTCATCTTAGTTTTTCGTTCAAACAAAACATTTAAATCCCCATTTTTCAGACCACTTCCGTGATCACCATAAAATAGATAAACCGTTTTTCCATCGATAATAGAATCCCCATTATTCATAAAAAATGATTTAAATATTTCATCATAGTAATCTACAAAATTAATGTATTTTTTCGTAATTCGATTCATTACCTTTAAGTCAGAAAACAGATCGCGATCAGCTTCTGGATGAAACTCAAACGGTGTGTGTGGCATCATTGTTATTGGAAAATAAAAATGTTTATTTGATTCATTTAAACTTTGTTTTGTAACCATTTCTGCAAGTCCAACATCCGATAGCCACGGACTAATATGATAAAAATCTTTTTTATATGGATAAACAAATAATGGATAAGGTGCGATTGTTTTATACGGCTTTAAATTCTTAATGTCCTCAAGGGCAGTAAACGAATCAAAACCAATAATTTTGTCATAAGCGTTTTTACGATTATAAAACGAACCATGGTCACCATGAAATGCACAAGCTTTATATTCTGCCTGCTTGAAATATTTAGGTAACGTTTCAAAAACAGCTTTGTGTGTATATTCTTTTTTTATGCTGTTAAAATCTTGCCAGTATAAATTACTAATACCACTTGGATATAGGCCAGTAAGTGTAGCAATTTCTGCATCGGATGAAACGCCAATACCAACACTTGTATAAAAGTTCTCAAAAACGACAGATTGTGTTTTTAAGGCGTTTAAGAATGGCATTTTCTCTTGCATACTAGGAATCATATTTAAAAAGGCATTCATTGATTCGACTTGAACTAAAACTAAATTTCTGCCCTTTAAAATTCCATGTAAATCTTTTTTGTTATCGATTAAAGTTTTATCAATATGTATGTTCGGATTCAGCTCAGAAAATGTAAGTCGATTATGATATGTTTTACCATCGATTTGATTGGTATATGTATGTTTATTTTTATTGATTTTATCATAGAGTTTATAGAGATCTTCATCCGTTTTTACTTTAAGAACTTTACGTAAATCAAGTTTATGTTTCCATCCAAAAATATGTACAAAATAATATGGATATAAACCAAATGATTGAATAGCGTATGTACTACGAACTGATGCAATTGGTAAGGTCTTTAAAAATAAGCGTTCAAACATAAGACCACTAAAAATTAAAAACATAATAGATGCGCTTAGTAAGCCAAAAAGAATATAATTATTTAAATCAATATAGAAATTCATGAATTGACTTCGATCGCGTAACATATACATAATCAATAACGTAAATGTCGGTAAAAAGAGAATGATTCGGTAATACATAATGAGCTCTTTAAAAATTTCAGTAACCATGCCCTTAGAAATACCTTTTGTTGGATTTTTAAATATTTCTAAACCAACTTTTGTAAATGCCGTACCATAATACAAATTAAAAACACTTAGTGCAAAATTAAACATATTAATCAGTACTGTCATAATGAGTAAAACAAGCATTACAACTTCAACTTTTTCAATAAGAAACATTGTTAAAATGATTAAGATTGATAAGCTACTAAAATTACCTAAAAACGAGTTAATTTCAGGAATGGTTCGATGTTTAAATGGCGCTATATAACGATTTAGCTGTTGACGCGTCAAAAAATAAGTATTAAAAACATTCATTAAAATGAATAGACTCAAATAGATTATAAAGTAAACTGTTGCATTCATTTTGTCACCTTCCAATACTTTATCATTATTATACATCAAAAAAAGAACATCTTATATAGTTAAATGTTCTTTTTTTGAAATATGAATGTTTATTAAAACTAATAATGTCACATAACCAACTTGATACCACAAAGTATACTTATACGTTTTAAACAATGAACTTGTTAAGGGGATTAAATAAAACAATTCAATTCTGATTATACGCTCTTGTATCATGGAATATAAAATATTTACAATAACAAAAACAAAAATTAGAAGTTTGTTTTTCTCGCGAATACACAGTAAAAGATATAATAGAAAGATAAGGCTTGATAGATATACATATAAAAACTCGTCATGAATAAGTATCTTTGTGGTATAAAAGCTTGTAAAAAACTTTGCATATAAAACATATACTAAGTACGTAAAGTAAAACAAAATTGTTACAACTAAAATATAGGATACAATTTTTGCTAAATGTATTCTTTTTCTTCCAAAATATGTCACAAGTATTTTTATATGACCTTGATCATGCTCCATAACAAGCATACCAATCGAAAGTGGCATAAAAAACTTTAAAAATTCAAATAATTTATTGTTGTAATGATAAATTTCATATTCTTTGTGTAACAACTGTTCCATAGCTGTAGTATCCGTTTTTAAAACTAGAAATAATGAACAAGCAAATAGTAATAAATATCCTAATACAATTTTTCGTCGTTTATGGGTAAATATACCATTTAATATATACTTAATCATAGTTCAATTACTTTCTGAGCAAGGTCCTTAAATCGTTCTGGTTTATGTGTACTTATAACGATGGCTACATTTTTTTCATTTAATTTCTTTAAATACTTTTTTAACACTCTTACTGCTTTTGAATCTAAACCGCTCAATGGTTCATCTAGTACAAGTAAACTGTAGTAACCCGTTAGACATGATACTAACATGACTTTTTGTCGATTTCCTTTAGACAACGTATGGATACTTTTGGACAGGGGAATTTCAAAATCAGTAATAAGTCTGTAATCTAAATGTGCCTTTTTTATACGAGCAACTTCTAAAAGATAATGGTGAGTGTTCACATAAAGTGGCAACACTTCTCGCTCAGGTAAATAACTAATTCGTATAGGCTTACGATAAATTTGCCCAAAATCATTGACTGTAAATCCATTAATTAAGTTAAGTAATGTTGTTTTTCCACTTCCGTTTATTCCTTTGATTACAATAAAATCACCTGTTGATATTAAAAGATTAAAGCGTTTATCTAAATAAAACTTGCCTGCCTCATTAAGTTCAATCAAAGAGATACTCATTGATATATAACCCGTTTTCACTTAGTGATTCATAGTCAATAACAAAAGGATAGTTGTCTAAAACGAATGTAAAATCTTCACCAGATATTTCATAATCAATCATTAATGGAAAGTATGTATTTATTAAAAATGAGTAATCTGTATAAATTGTAAGCAAGTTTGATTCTTCATCGATGTCATAACTAAGATTGTTTAAACCATCTATTGTAATTCTTTTAATATTAAATGACATTTGATTAAACTGAATTAATACTTTATCGATTTTTGATTCATAACTATTTTTTGGTTTTTCACCACTAATACTTTTCCAGTCAAAAAGATCGCTGTTCTTACTTTTCGTGTAATTTAAGTATAAGGACCCTATTGAATACTTATAGGTCTTTTGATTTTCTAAACGTATTGATAGATAACAATCTTCAATATAAAAGCGTTCATTTAATAAGGGCATTTTAAATGTGTAGATAAACTTATAATACGTTTCATTTAAATACCTTTCCTCATGTTCAAACATAATCTCTTGTAAATTGACTTCTAGCTTTTTAGATTGGTCTTTCGATTCAAAACCGACACGGCTTACGCGATCAATGTTTGTTAGCGGTATTCGTTTATCATTGACATAAATCGGTATACTTATATACTGATTATCTTTGTATACATACGTATGAAGTTCATTCATAGTTAATACTTTTAGTGTCGAACTTTTGATATTGTTACCAATTAGGATAAATAAAAAAACTGTTGTTAGAACTATGCCAATAGGTAATAATATTTTTTTCATATGCGTTTTTTCTCCAAGCGTTGATATTGTGTTGTAACTACAAAGTATTCAAAACCACCACGGCGTTCTCTAATCCAGAAAATATAGTTTGCAGCAACGCCATTCGTAAGTTTTCCTTCGCCATAAACATACAGATCAACTTGTGTACCAGGATCTATTTCAAATTCAATGTTGTATTTTTCAGTTTTGTCTTCATTTTTTGTATAACTTGTGTCAAGTTTAATTGATGCGTTAAGTCCGTTTTTAAAACCTTTGTCCGTTTTTGAACTGTTATAGCCAATCGAACCTGTCGATGCCAAACTGAGCTTGCTAGAGCTCTTTAACTCAAGGTTATACTTATACTTAATGGGTGTATAACCATCATTGTAATATGAAAACAACGTTTCTTTGATAAAGGTTGCTTTTACATCATCGTTTTTTATATGTACACGCCATCCCATAAATTTTCGACTATCAACTTTTTTATAATCGTTTTTTAAGTCACTATTGGAGTACTCACTTATAAGTTTTCCGCTAGTTAAATTTAGTTGTTCAAAACTTGTGTGATCCGCTTTGACCGATTGTGCGGATAATATCACTAATAAAAATAAAACAAAAACTGCTATTTTTTTCATATTTATCTACCTCCACATAATATTAGAGGATAAAATAAAAAATTACTTCTAATAAAAAGCATAAAAAAAACAAGCAATTGGATTGCTTGTTTCTAAAAGATTTTATTTTTTCATGAACGCTTCAATATCCTCAACTTCTTTTATTAATGCACTTGATAAGTTAATGGCACCATCTTTAGTAACCAAGATGTTATCTTCAATACGAATACCAATGTTTTCTTCTGCAATATAAAGTCCTGGTTCTACAGTTAAGATTGAATTTTCAGGAATAACCATTTGATAATCACCAACATCGTGCACATCAAGTCCTAGATAATGACCTAAACTGTGGTAATAATACTTTAAAATTTCGCTATCTTCTTTGATTAATCCAATTTCTTTTAAGCCATCAATTAAAATTTGTTTACCATAGTTATTAAACGCTTCCATTGTAATGCCCGCTTTTACCCATTTAATGGTTTCTTTATTAGCTTTTAAAACAATTTCATAAATTTGTTTTTGGCGTTCACTAAATTTTCCATTTACTGGGTATGTACGACTAATATCTGAACAGTAATTGTTGTAGTTGACACCTAAGTCTAAAAGAATTAAGTCACCATCTTTAGCAACTTCATTATTTTTCTCATAATGTAAAATTGTGCCATTTTTTCCGCTTGCGGCAATTGTCGTGAACGATGGAATAACATGATGTTTATTTAAAATATAGTTATATTCTGCTTCAACTTCATATTCGTACATGTTTGGTTGTAAGTTTTTCATGACATGGTTTAACGCTTTGTCTGTGATTGCAATCGCTTTTTTTGTTAAATCAACTTCTATCTCATCTTTTACCATACGAAGTCTTGCAAGAATTGTTTGGTTTGTTTTAACGTTGATATAGTTAAACATGTTTTTAATGTGACGTGAGTATAACATCGCTTCTGTATCTTTTTGTTGGAATGATTGACGTTCTAAATCAAAATAAAAAGTTGAGATTTCACCAAAAATGGCGCGACGAGATGTTTGAAGTAAGTTTGCGATAAATGTATCTAATGTCGAGCGTTCACGTACATTATCTACGTTTATACCACTTATTTTACTTGCTTCTTCGAATGATAATCCTGCGCCCTCCCATAATGCTTTTACTGGGTCAAAGCCGTCAATAAATAAAAAGCTATCAGCCTTATGTTCACCTTTAACCATAACTAAAACGGTGTTTGCTTGATCAATACCTGTTAGATAGTAAAAATTTCGATTTACAACAAATGGGTAATGACTATCTGCTGATTTATGTGGTGCTAGTCCAGAAAATAAAATCGAGATAGATTTTTTTTCTACTTGCGCTAAATACGCATTTCTTCTATTGTTCATATAATATCCTCCTGTACGAAGTCTTTCGTTGTTTAAATTTTATCACAGTTCAATCAATTCTTCCATATAAATTGGAAGTTTGAACTTTATAAAAATAAAGGCGCAACGCCTTTATTTATTTCTTAAGTATATTTGTAAGATGCCATCAAGTACTATCGTGTCATTCAAAGACACTTTACGACGGCAAAGCGGCGCAATCAATTTTGAAAGTCCTCCGGTTAAGATAACATCAAAATCGGCCTTGACTTCATCTCTTATTCGATCAATTAATCCATCAACTTGTGCAGCAACGCCATAGGTCACACCAGATTGCATACATGTCGTTGTTGTTGTACCTAAAACTTTTTTAGGTGTCTCAATATCTATGTCATGTAAAAGTGCTGTATTTCCAACTAAGGCTTTAATTGAAATACGAACACCCGGTGTAATAATGACGCCTAAAATTGATTTATTATGTACATAAATATATTTTGTAGCCGTTCCTAAGTCAATAATAAGTGCAGGACGTGAGCTATCTTTTAATCCTGCTGCGGCACAAATTAAGTCTGCACCCACTTCCTTAGGATTATCTGTTTGAATTTTTATACCTGTTTTAACACCAGGTTCTACGACTACTGGTTGTATACCAAAAAATTTTGTAGCGATTAAGCGAAATTTTTCAGTTATTCTTGGTACTACAGAAGCAATAATAAAGCCTGTGAATATCCCATAGTTTTCAACTAAAGATTTTAATTGAAGATAATATTCATCAGCTGTTTTAAGAACTTCAGTACTTAAGCGATAGGTATCAATGAGCTTGATGCCATCGCTAATACCTATTTTAATGTTCGTATTCCCAACATCTAATAATAATATCATACGTTCGTCCTATACCTTTTCTAAATCAATACCTGATTCTTTTTTAGAGTTAATCGCTTGTACAATTGGTGTTGCAATCAACGCTGCAACTAGTGCTTCTATTAAGCCATTGGACATTGCAATCGCAAAGACAATAGCAATAACCGTTTGGCTGTTTCCAAAGGTTTCAACAAATGCACTTGGGCTAAATAATGCAACAGCAGCAAGCACTAAAATTGTATGAGCAATCGTTGATAATACAACAGCACTCGGTATTTGAAAATGACTTCCTGGTTTATTAATAAATGCAAAATATAAAACAAGAAACCCTACCGACAGCAATAATGAAAGTGCGGCAACGTTTTGTTGATATTTAGGCGTTCTTGCAACTGCTTTATCGTAAGCTGCGTCAATTTCTAACTCAATTTCATCAAGTCTTGCATTATAATTATCTATTTGCTCTTGCGTTAAATTTGTCTTTGTTAATTTATTTTGAATGGTTGCTTGTTCGCCAAGTAATGATGTATATGGACTCATACCTACGTTTGTTGCGATTGCTCTAAAACCATAGAATAATGCAAACACGGTAACGAGAGAGACAATACCAAAAATTAGTAATCTACCTTGCTTTAATGTTGCAAGTTTACCAAATAAAACAATAATATAGTATGCAGCAATACCAAAACCTAATCTTGGCAAAATTGAAACCCATGGATATTGAAACGCAAAGTCAAACGCACTTGCTGCATAAATAAACGATGCAATCATTGAGCCAATACCAAAAGTAATACCGAAGATAATCGCACTTCTTAATTTTCTTAAAATGAAAATACCAACCAACACCGGTATATGGACAATTGTTAGACTCACACCCGGTAAAATCGTTACAAATCCGATCTGTGGAATTAATGCAAGCATTAAAATAATACCGACAATCGCAGATGTTAACGTTAATTCAAAAACATTCATTTTTTTATTCATTTTTGTTCTCCTTTTCAGGCCCATTTATGGGTCCCATAAGTTTTATGCCCCTATTATTGCACATGAGGCTGTTTTTGTAAAGTTAATTGTCCTATCTAAAAGTTTGTTTTTCTAATTTTTGTAATGACATCGCTATTTAAGCTTAAAAGTAATTTAAACAGCATTTTTTTCGCTTCTTTTAAGTCATTAATATCCATCATTGCAGCTGTTGAGTGAATGTATCGCGCTGGTAATCCGATTGTTGTAGCAAGTATACCTTCATTCATATCAAGTGCTTTTGCAGCATCCGTGCCACCTTTAGATACGAAATATTGATACTTAATTTTATTTTTGTCAGCTAGTTCAACAAAATATTCCATTAGACCTTTATGCATTTTATTACGCGGATCTAACATACGTAATAAAAATCCACCACCTAAACTTGCCATATTATCTTTATCAAGTTCATTTACAGGAGATGCATCAAGTGCAATAAACACATCAGGCTTAAATAAATTTACGGACGTTTCTGCACCTCTTAGACCAACTTCTTCTTGAACGGTCGCACCAACAACTAAATCAAATGGTAGATCAATATCATGAAATTTTTCAATTGCCTCGAGTGCTAATCCACAACCATAACGATTATCAATTGCTTTAGCAATTACTCTTTTTTTATTCATTGAATAGTGAAATTGGTTTTTAAATAAAACCATATTTCCCAATTCAACACCAAAACTTTGCGCTTCTTCTTTAGAAGTAGCGCCAATGTCTAATATAAGGTCGCTAATATTAGTTGTTTGTGACTGTTTTAAATGTGGTGGAAGTGCACCAATTACACCTGGAACAATACCATTTTTTGTGTATACGTACATAACTTGCGAGATAAATACTTCCCCATTTAAGCCACCAATTGCCTCAACTTTTATATGACCTTGTTTGGTAATTTCAGTAACCATTAATCCAACTTCATCCATATGTCCAGCAACCATGACGGTCATTGGTTTTTCAACGCGAGAACGTTTAACAGCGAAAATGGAACCTAAATTATCTTGAATAATTTCATAGTTCGGATATTTTTCCATAAAGTTGCGCATATATTTTCTTACTAAATGTTCATTACCACTTATTCCTGGTAATTCAAATAAATCTCTATAAATTTTATTAATCATTATTAACCTCCGCGATCACTTGATATATTGGACCAAATTTGCGTTTCTTTTCTTCATATTCGGTCATATAGTTTGATTCTTTTAAATTACGATCGATGTTCATTTTTTTAAAGAATGGCTCTAAGTATTCTAAACTATCATTAAAAAAATCAAGATGATCTGTTCTAAATTGTAAAAGACCATCATTTTTTAACATTGCTAAATAATTTTTAATAAAACGAGGGTATGTTAATCTTCGTTTATGATGACGTGCCTTTGGCCAAGGATCTGAAAAATTTAAATAAATACGATCAACCGCATGTCTTGGGAATTCTTCAAACAATGTTTCTATATTTGCCAAAATTATAATTAAATTGTCTAAGTGCATGTTTATTTTCTTTTCTAAGATTCTATAGCAAACACTCATATTCATTTCGACAGCGATAAATTGAATATTGGGATTATCTTTAGCAAGTGTGCAAATAAATTGTCCCTTACCACTACCAATTTCCATATGTATCGGTTTATCTAAGTTTATTTTAGGTACATGTTCATAAACACCTTGTTCAAATAACATTTCCCTAGATACAAATTTAAGTTTCTTTTGTCTCATCTTTTTCTCCTGACATTTTGTAAGCGACAACTAGTCCTAAAACTAAAAGAATTGCCCCAATGGCATATTGATGCCAAGGTATGTGCAATAAGTTAATACCTTCATCAACACTTAGTGTATGTAAGATATTGATTGGTGACATAAAAACAATACCAAGTATCGCAAAGTAAAAAAATGTTTTATAACTTTTTAATAAATATGCAATTGCTTTTGCAGATAATAAAATCACGACAACTAATCCAATTGCCATAACAAGTAGCAACCATGCATTGGGAAATATATTTGCAAAATCAAAACTTACTACTGCTTTCATTGTTAGACTAATTTTATCAACAATTGTTGCATATACTCCGATAGCCATAAGTAACATTGTCCCACTTAATCCTGGAATAATAAACGATAATGCCATTAAACCTCCGGCAATAAACATCATGACATAGTTTCCTGATATGATTTGTGTTGAAGGCTTAATAAATAAAAAACCAACCATTATAACTACTGTTACTGCTGCAGTAATATAATGTTTTACTGTAATATCATCACTTTTGACCTCACGAATAAGCGATGGTATACTCCCCAATATTAAACCAATGAATAATAGCGTAGCAAGCAAAGGCACGCGATCTAAAACAGTTTTAATAAGTAGAAAACCTACGAAGATTCCCAGTGCTATGCCTATCAAATATTGCCAAATACTAATAACAGCTTTTATGGGTTCTTTTGTAAACCGATTTAAAGCGTTAATCAAGTCTTTGTAAATATCAAAAGCGGCAGCTATCATGCCGCCACTAACTCCTGGTAAAATACTACCTAAACCAATTAAAGAGCCTTTTAAAATCTTTAATATATTACTCATGGACGATGCCTATTCCTTCGTTTAATAAAAAGTCTTCAATCTTTTTAAGATCTATTTCTTTACTATCACCAGTAACTTCAACTTTAATGATTTGACCTTTGTAAATACCAAGTGACATTAAACCCATAATCGATTTTAAATTTATGGTGCGATCGTTAGAAGTTAAATCAATTTCAGACTCTAAACTCATTGCTAAGTTAACAAGTTTTGTAGCTGGTCTTGCATGTATACCAAGTTCAGAAGTAATTAAAAAAGTTTTTGAAATCACTTTAACCCTCCTTTATTATTTTTTAGAAAATTAAAAATTTCCTCTGCATTTTCTTTTACTAATAATTTTAATTCATTATCGGTTAATACGGCCGGTATTTCTAATTCTTTTAAAATATTTGTTTTGACGCTTTTGATATCTTTAACCTTAACTTTTAATCGTTTATGTTCGATAGAAACGTCAAGGATGTTTTCTCGTCTTCCTAGGGCATCAAATAATGCCTCATACGTTGACACAAGCGCTACTTGTTTATTTTTATTTTTCTGTTTCTTTGATAATTTTATCGTAAAGAAAACAATAAGAACTAAAACGACAATACCGATCGCGATAAACCCGTAATCCATAGGTTTCAACAACAATTGCATACTCTCACTGCCTTTCCATGAACATTATATAATATAATATTATATTTTTGTATGTTTTTGTGTTTTATTGTATAATTGTGTTTAGGTGATGACATGATAGATATAATTAAATTTTTAGTTTTAGGTATTATCCAAGGTATTACGGAAGTATTTCCAGTTTCCAGTAGTGGTCACTTGGCGATTTTTGTACTTCTTAGTAATGAACTGCATATTGGCTCGCCTATTGATATTGATAATATCGAAATATTTTTAATGATTACAAATTTTGGATCATTAATTGCGATGATCATATTTTTTTGGAACGATCTTATAAGTCTATTAAAATCTGCTATAAGTTTTATTTTCAAACATAAAGAATCCAAAGAAAATACGGTTATTATGGATGATATGCGCTATATATTAAAACTATTAATAGCTGTCATTCCTTTAGGTATAGCAGGCTTAATATTTGCTGATTATTTAGATAAATTCTCATCCTTATTGTTTGTGGGCATTTCATTACTTATCACAGGCATAATGCTTTATACGGTGTATCATTTACGTAACAAAAATTACACAAATGAAATTACATACAAACGTTCATTCATTATATCCATTTTTCAAATGTTTGCCATCTTCCCTGGTATATCACGTAGCGGTATAACAATGATTGGCGGTCTAAGTCAAAAAATCGAATTAAAAAAAGTACTGAAATTTTCTTTCCTAGCCTATATAGCTATTTCTATTCCTGTGTCTGTTAAAGGCATACTTGATGCACTTGATGTAAGTGAATCTATCAATGTTATTGGTTATTTCATGGCATTTTTGACAAGTTTTATTTTCACATTCTTAACGGTTAAAGTTTTGTATAAATACGTTAAAGTCAATAATTTAGTTTACTTTGCCATTTACTGTATTCTAATCGGATTGCTTTCTATTATTTTATATCAAGTTTTCTAGTTAAATACATAGCATCTCCAAATGAAAAGAATCGATATCTATGTAAAATAGCCTCATTGTAGGCTTTTTTTATTATTTTTGTTGAAGAAAATGCTGAAACCAACATAACTAGTGTTGATTTTGGTAAGTGAAAATTTGTAATAAGTTCATTAACAGCTTTAAACTTATAGCCAGGATAAATAAAAATACTCGTATTGAATATTCCCGATTTAAATCCGTTATTGTAGTTGCTTTCGAGTGCACGTAAGGATGTTGTTCCTACAGCAACAATATTTTTACCGTCTTTAATTGCTTTATTTAATTTTTCTGCATTTTCATCCGTAATCATATAGGTTTCTTCATGCATTTTATGTTCACTAATCTTTTCTACACTTACCGGTTTAAATGTTCCAAGTCCAACATGAAGTGTTATTGGGACAATATCAACACCCTTTCGATCTAATCGTTCCATAAGTTCTTTCGTAAAATGAAGCCCTGCTGTTGGAGCTGCAGCACTACCGGCGTTTTTTGCATAGACTGTTTGATAACGCGATTGTTCTTCTAAACGTTCATGAATATATGGTGGTAACGGCATCGTTCCTAAATGTTCTAATACTTCTAAGAACACTCCTTCATATGACATTCTAAAATGGTGTGTACCATCTTCTTTTTTTAGTATACACTCTGCGACAAGCGTATTACCAAAAATAACTTTTGAACCGATTTTAATACGTTTTGCAGGCTTAACTAAGGTTTCCCAAACGTTTGGTTCAATTTCTTTTAACAATAAAAGTTCAATAACTGCTTTTGTATCGATTTTTGAACCGATTAAACGTGCAGGAATAACTTTAGTTTCGTTAATAACAAGCACGTCATTTTCCGTTAAAAAATCCACAATATCATAAAAATGACGATGATGAATATCACCGTTATTTTTATTAACAACTAACATTCTAGAGTGGTCTCTTTTTTCAATTGGATGTTGAGCTATAAGCGCTTCGGGTAAATTAAAATCAAAATCTTTTGTTTCCATTAATCAAGTAGTCCTTTATAATATTTAATGCCTAAGACCTTATAGCTAAGTTCATTAGCTACACGGCCACGAGCAGTTCTTTTTATATAGCCTTCTTTAATCAAATAAGGCTCATATACATCTTCTACCGTTGTTACTTCTTCACCGATACTTGTCGCTATTGTTTCGAGACCGACAGGTCCGCCATCGAATTTTTTAACTAATGTTGTTAAATAACGATAGTCGGTTTCATCAAGACCATTATCATCAATACCTAATTTTTTAAGTGCTAAATCACAAATATCTTTTGTAACTATGCCATCACCAATAATTTCAGCAAAGTCACGAACCCGCCTAAATAAGCGGTTCGCAATTCTTGGTGTACCTCGACTACGTCTAGCAAGTGATAAAACGGCATCTTCTTCAATCGGGTTTTGATATACCTTTGATGTTCTACGAATAATATCACTTAGTTCTTCTGTCGTGTAATATGAAAGTCTAAATACAACACCAAAACGATCGCGTAAAGGTGCAGAAACATCACCAAAACGGGTGGTCGCTCCTACCAATGTAAATGGAGGTAAATCAATACGAATTGAGCGCGTTTGTTCATCTTTACCAATAACAATATCTAGGACATAATCTTCCATTGCTGCATATAATACTTCTTCGATATAGCGAGGCAATCTATGAATCTCATCAACAAAAAGGACATCACCTGGATTTAGCGAACTTAAAATAGCAGCTAAGTCACCACTACGTTCAATGGCTGCACCACTTGTAACTTTAAGTTGGCCACCAAGTTCGTTTGCTACAATTTGTGCTAAGGTCGTTTTACCTAATCCTGGAGGACCGTAAAGTAAGATATGATCTAAGGATTCGTCTCGCTTTAAGGCTGCTTTAATGTAGACATCCAGCATCTCTTTAATATCGTCTTGTCCAATATAATTTTTAAGTTGCTGTGGACGTAAAGTTTGGTCCTCATCTTCTTTTAATGACATTTCAGTAATGATTCGTTCGTTTTTCATAAGACACCTACTTGCTTAATAACTTTAGTGCTTGCTTGATGATGGTTTCCACTGGAAGACTTTCATCAATTTTTTTCAATACTTTACCAATTTCTTTTTTATTATAACCGAGTGCTTGCAATGCAAGTTCAGCGTCGGTCATTGTTTTAGATATTGGAATTAGTTGTGGATCTTCAACAAGCTTACCTTTCAAGTCTAAAATAATTTGTTGTGCACTCTTTGTTCCAATGCCAGGAAACTTCGTTAATTGTTTAACATTTCCTTCTTCAATTGCTAAAATTACATCATTTATCGAATCGGTAGCTAAAATACTTAGCGCACTCTTTGGTCCAATACCAGAAACGCCGATTAGACGAATAAATAAATCTTTTGCTTCTTCAGAAAGAAAACCATATAAATTGTTAATATCTTCTCTTACATAGTGATAAGTATATACTTTATACTCTTGGTTGATTTTATATTGATATGGGTTAGGTACAATGATTAAATAACCAATATTATTGTTATTTAAGACAATATAACCTGGTTTAATATCACTGACAGTTCCGTTAATAAATGCGTACATGTAAAATCCTCCTAATCATTTGTATATTATATCATATTTTATGCTCTATATTCTATCCAATGCTGTTTTATGATATAATAATTTAGGTGATTACATGACAGACACTAAGAATTTAGAAACGATAAAATCACAATTAAATACGTTTTTGAAAGATAAAGAAATCGACGAGAATTTTAAAGTCGATATTTTGCATTTTTTAGAGTCACTTGAACATCGAATTGATGAAGCGAATCTTTTAATTGACTACTACCAAAACTACTTTAATCAAGAGCGTATTGAAATTAACAAGTCACATAATCAAACACGTCTGTCCGGTGAGCGGTCCATTAAGAAAACAGCCGACAAAAATACTGAAACATTCGCAAAGTTTCAAGCAGAAAATGAACAATTAATTAAAATTAACCGTCAAAATCTAAAGAAGGCACATCAACAATTTGACCAAGAAATTGAAGATGTGAAACATCAAGTACTACGTTCAAATCATGAGATTGAAAATATTTATAACTATGAAAAAAATCATATCAAAAATATGATTATTGAAACTAGAAATGAGTATCAACTAAAAATGAGTGAACTTCAAGATAGACGCTTAAATGAAGTTCGAGAACTAAAAGCCAAACTCAAAACATTAAAATCAGAGTTTCAAGATTTACAAAACCAAATACTACGTTTAACTCAACAGTTTAATCGTCAAACAGAGATTCAAAAAGAAGATTTAATGACTGAATATCGACAAATCATTACAAATTTAAAAACAAACCATACAAAGTCAAATATTAATATAAATCAACGAATTATTGATTTAAAACGTGAATATCAAGAAACTGTTAAACGTCAACAAAAATTAAACGAGGAGCAATTGAATCCTTTATACAATCAACGTGAAAAAATAAACGAAAATTATCATGCACAAGTAAAAAAAATAACAGAATCGATTACACAAGAGCTCGATGCGTTGAATCACGAGTTTGACCGACAAAAAATTGATTATGAAACAACAAAAAATGCTTATATTAAAGAACGTAGCGAAGCGATAAGTGTCGTTAATACAAAGTTAACACTTCACAAACAAAACATTAACAAACAAAAAGAAATTTTGACCTTAAGTATTAAGAATAATCCAAAGAATAATTCAAATACCGAGATTATTTCTGACTATAACCGACAACTTAAAAGATTGGACAATGAATTAAATCGTCATGTAATTCAAGCTAAAAAAGATTTGGCAAGTATTCAAAAAGAATTTGCAAAACGCTTCTATCTACACGATATAAAGCATATTGAAAATATGAATACTTGGCGCTATGAACGCCAATTACGTGACTATCAACGTAAATATTTACTCAACAAACTTGATGCTGAACTCGAACACAATTTAAAACTTATTGAGTTACAGTTACGTGAACATAATATGCTTGTCACACTAACGCAAAAACGTTTATATCACGAACATTTAAAAAAATTAATTCCACTTGAAACACAAATTAACTTATCTTCACTTATTTTAAATCGTGAATCTAAATTAGCAGACACAGAAACAACTTATCAAATGGAGCATTTAGATCATACACATAAAATCGAGCGCATTAACCTACAAAAAGTCTTATTACAAAGTCAACTGGATAACAAGTTAGAGCAAATTGAAACAATTCGCAAACTTAAAACCGTTGATATTACACTTCAACTTGAAATCGAAATTGCAAAACAAAAGCGAGATTTAATCTTAAAACAATATGAATACGAACAAACAATTGCTGATGAAACATATCGTTTTGAAAGATTAAGACTAGCAAATGAAGAAAAAAACAGTATCTATGAAATTGAATTCAATCGTAAAATTACAACAGATACGGCAAATTTCGAAGTTGAAAACATTCGAAAAAACATTAAATTAGAATTTCAAAAACGTGAATACTTCATTAATAAAGCACGTGCACAGTATCAAAAACAACTAAATATTCGTCGCTCACAAAAAAATATCGATATTGGTAAAATTGATACAAACGAAAACTTTAAAGTACAATCAATTTATACAAAGGCAATCTATAGTACTCAATCAAATTTCAAAAAAATCATTCGTGGTATTTTAAAATACACTGTAAATATAAATGAAGAAGATAAGTTACTTCTTACATCTTTGATTTATAATTTATATTTAAATACATTAAAACTATCCGAGCATGTCGTTATAGAGCTAGCACGACAAAATGAACAGTTTTACGAGACGAAAATTGAGGAAACCTTTGGTTATAAATTTATGCGTAAGCATGAAGAACTTATCTCAATTCATGACCAAGAGAAAAGTAAATTAGTTGAGCAACGAGAAATTATAAACGAGCAAATTAAAAAACACCAAGCATTTATTTTAGAACAAAGTACAAATATCAACAAAAACTTAGACCGTATACAAACGGTAAAGCAAGCAAATCCGAACAACTATCGATCACTTATCAAACCTATTGTTTTTGAAAATCAACAAATTCGACAAACCATTAAAAAAATTGAAAATCAAATTTCAGAACTTTCAAGAAAACATAAGAAAAATCAAGATAAACTTCAAATCCTTGAAATGAATTATAATCGAAAAGAACGTCAAATTGCCGCAAGCAAGCGCCTTGATGCGATACACTATTATCGATTATTAAATCATCATAAACGAGTTTACAAGGTATTAAATCAGCATATTCAACGAGTGATTTCAAAAATTGAAAGACTCTTCATTAACATTAAAAGTAACGTTCTGACTGATAAGTCAATTCTACTTTATACACAAAAGATTTTTAAATACATCGATGATAACCAACGTAAGTTTGTACTTTGCGAAAAACAACTCAATAGATTATTAATAAAACAGTATACTATCGTTGAACGTGAACAAAATAAAATTATCAATGATTTTGAGAAATTCACCGAACGCCTCAATCAAACATTTAAAAACAAGTATGAAAAATCGCGTAAATTCCATGAAGATAATGACCGTTTAAAAACATTAATGTTTAATAAGGACATTGAAACGCAAAAAAACTTGTATCAAAAAGAGTTTGATGGTCGTATGCATTTATTAAAAAACCAATCCGTATTATTTAAAAATAAGCGTGATTACTTACTGAGTTTAATAAATGATATACCAAACATAATTAAGGAAAAAGAGCAACTCATTCATGATAATCGGTTATCTTCAATTAAAGATATTCAAAGTCAATATCAAGAGGATATTAAAAAAGCGAAGCTGCGTCACGCAGAAGAATTATTAAGTTTAAATAATGATATTAGTAATGTCAAACATCAAATGTCTTCAAGTCAAAAGAAACTTAAATCTTTAAGTGCTTTTCATATTAACTTATACAAAAGCGATAAACGTAAATGTTTAGTTGAACATCATAAAAACTTTAATTCACAAAATAAAGAGTTACGTCAAGTTTCTGCAAAAGAACGTCATATCCGTAATGAAATTATGACATCCTTACGTCAATCAGAAAAGTTGTTACAAGAAAAAACAAGTGATTTAACAAAGACATATGCGCAAAATGCTAATCACATATTAAAAATGCAACGTAAAGTTATGAAAAAAGAAAACACAGTAGTTTCTAAGAGTCATAATTTTAAGCGTCGCATGTTTAAAAATCACTAATATATATGAAAAAAGGCGAATGCTCGCCTTTTTTTAATCTATAAATTCAAATTCGTATTCAAAGATACGTACGGTATCACCATTTTTAGCACCGGCATTTCTCAGTGCATCATCAACTCCAATACTACGAAGTTGACGAGCGAAACGTTTTACTGCCTCTTCTTTAGTAAATTCTGTACGCATGAAGAACTGCTCAACCTTTTTACCTGTAATACAGAAGACACCATCAATTTCCTCTAATATGAAATCAGGTTCCTCGGTTTCAAGTTTATAATATGCAACTTCCTCAACTTCATCTTCTTCAACAATTGCATATGTTTTTAAATCTTCAAGAACTTGATTTAATAAAGCATCAAGACCTTGTTTTGTTAGTGCTGAAATTTCAAAGATTTGTTCGTCTTTAAAATGTTTCTTGAATTCAGCTATTTTTTCTGGTGTAACCATATCAATTTTATTTAAAACAATGATTTGATGTCTTTTACTTAACTTCTCACTATAAAGTCTAAGTTCATCATTAATTTTTAGATAGTCCTCGTATGGATTTTCACGTGAGATATCAATTAAGTGAATAAAGATCTTACATCTTTCAATATGCTTTAAAAATCTAATACCTAATCCTTCACCACGATGAGCTCCTTCAATTAAGCCTGGTAAATCTGCTAATACAAAACTTTCATCTTTGTAGTAGACCATACCAAGATTTGGTTGTAATGTTGTAAATGGGTAATCAGCAATTTTTGGTCTTGCATTAGAAACAACAGATATGAGCGTTGATTTTCCAACGCTTGGATAACCAACGACACCGACATCCGCTAAAACTTTAAGTTCAACTTTAACTTTAAGTTTCTCACCTAAATCACCATTTTCAGCAAAGCTTGGCGTGTGATTGATGCGTGTTGCAAGCGCCATGTTTCCACGACCACCACGACCACCTTTAGCAACAACTAGTCGTTGACCATGTTCAAGAATTTCACCAATTTTTTGACCAGTTTCAAAGTTGTAACAAACTGTACCTAATGGAACTTTCACAATTTTATCTTCTGCATTGGCGCCATGCATGCCTTTTGACATACCATTCACACCGTTAAAGCCTTTAATATGTCGTTGATATTTTAAATCTATAAGTGTTGATTTTCCTTCTTCACCGATAAAGACAATGTCGCCACCCTTACCACCGTTGCCACCCCATGGGCCTCCAAATTCAACATATTTTTCACGACGAAAAGAGGCCATTCCGTTGCCGCCTTTACCGCCTGTAACTTCTACTACTACCTCATCAATAAACATTGTTCAACACCTCGATTTTTTGATAAAAAAAGGATAACCGTGGGTTATCCTTCATAAACTGATACTTGTGTACGATTGCGTCCTTTTCTTTCATATCTAACGATTCCGTCCATCATGGCAAACAATGTATCGTCACCACCGCGACCAACGTTGTTTCCTGGATGAATCTTAGTTCCTCTTTGACGATAGATAATTGAGCCAGCGTGTGCCCATTGTCCATCAGAAAGTTTAGAACCTAAACGTTTAGATTGAGAATCGCGTCCGTTACGTGAAGAACCCACACCTTTTTTAGATGCGAATAATTGTATGTTAAGTTTTAACATGCTATCTCTCCTTTTGGTTTTTAATATACTTAGGATATTGTTTTTTTAATTCATCTAAGGTATATTCCAAATTATTTAATAGTCCATTGACAATGTCATTTGAATTTTTGACATCTAATTTAAAATTACCTTCCTCGATTACAAAATCAATTGTTTGATTTTGTCCTAAAGCCTCTAATGCATTGACTGTGACGATAATTGCTGTAGATACGGATGCGCATACAATATCTTTTCCACTTCGATCATAGAGGGCATGACCATTCACACTTACATGTGTAATTGAATCATTCTTTTTTAAAACTTGATACTTAATCATGTTATTAGAAAACGATGTTTTCGATAACTAGTTTTGTATAAGCTTGACGATGTCCTTGTTTACGTCTATAGTTTTTTCTTCTTTTGTATTTGAAGACTATTAGTTTAGGACCACGTCCGTTTTTTAAAACTTTAGCAACCACTTTAGCACCTTCAACTGTAGGTGTACCTAAAACTGTTTTTTCTCCTCCGATTGCTAATACATCAGTAAACTCAAAAGTTTCATCTGCTTCTACGTTAAGTTTTTCAACGAAAATTTCTTGACCAACTTCAACTCTTAATTGTTTACCGCCTGTTTTAATAACTGCGTACATATGCTGTTAACCTCCTTTAAATTTTATGAAGACTCACTATGAAGGTAACTTATAAAAGTGTTTGAGACCTTTTCTATGTGGTACAACAAAGATATTATATGTGAACTTCTTTTAAAAGTCAATAAAAATCGTACTTTAATATATTATATTACTTCTTTAATGCGTCTAAATCAATGTCTTCTAAATCAATAACCTCTTCAATACCATCTTCTGTTTTCTTTTGTTTCTTTTTAAAGATATTTAAAAACTTCTTAGGCAAAATTAATAATGAGTCACCGATAACACTTGGTAACATACCTGCAGCCTCTAAAAAGGCACCTTTACGAATGTCATATTTAGTTAATTCTTTGGCATCGCTAAATAAATATTTACGTGTAACGATACCAATTCTTAATGTTAGTAAGGCGTTCGATATTCCTTGGGTTACCGAACTCATAATTGGACGAATAAATGGTATATCAGCTAGCGTGTTCATTGTTTTAGCTGGCAAGACATCCGATATGTCAATATTTTCAAGTCCTTCGGCGATTAACGCGGTTGAAAACACATTGATTGTTAGTTTAGATAATTTACTCATGTTTGGTCTAAAACCACAAATTTCAACGATTTCTTTGATCATACGTAAATTTACAGCGATGACCGTAAAAAAATCTAGACGTCCATTTTGACTCACTGCTGTTGAAATCATCACGGTTTTTGCATGTTTTTTAATTAATTTGTTAATTTGCTTTTTAATATGATTATTATAGGTTTGACCAAGCACTTCCCTTAGTTCTTCATAATTATTGATGCTGCTTGTCAATTTTTCTTTTTGTTCATCTGGTAGTTTCTCATTTTCCAAAAGACGTTTTGTTACCTTTTTATACAAAGCATAATTCTTTCTTCCATCTTGGTCTAAAGTTGTTTCTACTGAAAATGATGGTGAAAACAATATGATGTGTATTGGACGTAAGACTAAAAAATAAACAAGTAAAAAGACTAAACCATAAAAAACATAGTCTAGATAGGGAATACCAATTAATTTTAATCGCTCACCAACATCAAGTACACTGCTTAGTAACATTAGCATAAATAGTATTACGACACCTATCGCTATTAAATACCATAACCATTTTGCCGATTCTTTTTTCTTCATATCGTCACCTTCTAACTTTTTGTTACTTCTATTATATTATAATTTATACTTTTTATGCTCAATAATACTAAAATATTCATTTTTACCGATGATTACATGGTCGACAATTATAATTCCCATCATTTCCGATAGTTTCATTAAGTTTTCGGTTGCCTTAATATCTGCATTGGAAGCTTTTGAATCACCTGTAGGATGATTATGAACAAGGACAATTGAGTAAGCGGATAGTCGTGTAGCATGTTTGAAAATTTCACGTGGGTGTATAACTGTTTGATTAACTGTCCCAACAAACAAGCATATACTTTTAATAATTTCTGATCTTGAATTTAAATAGATACAGTACAAATGCTCTTGTTCTTTGTTTTTAAGCTCTTCATGCATATAAAGATAGACATCCCTATGTGTAAATATATGTTTCTTACTACGATTTATATCGAACTTTTTACTTAAGGATAATGCAGCGATTAATGTTGTTGCTTTTGCAAGTTTAATACCTTTTATTGTAAGAAGTTGCTCAATTGTTACATTGTCGACACCATTTACTTTTTCAATAAGTTCTACAACATCTCGGCTAATTTGAAAGACATTTCGATCTTTAGTGCCGCTTCCTATTAACAAGGCTATAAGTTCAACTTTCGTTAACGCATCGATGCCGTAAGTTAAAAGACGCTCTCTTGGTCTTTCATCTTTATGAATTTCTTTAATTGTATACAAAAAATCACCCCACATTTAATAGTAGAGTGATTATTTATGTTTTACTTTAATTGTTTTCTAACTTCACTTATAAAATGAAGTGAACCAGTAACTAAGATAACATCATCATCGTTTTTTATTTTTCGTACATAATTAATTGCATGCATATACTCAGGTATATAAGGTATTGAATCAGTTTTAAATTTTTCAAGCGAGTCAAATCTCATATCTTCAAAACTTGTAAGAATAATATGTCGATTGTTACCTTTTAACACTTGAAGCATTGATGCGATATCTTTATCCCCTAATGCAGAAAATATAATATAGATGTTCTTTTCTTTAAATAAATCGTCAATATTTCGAGACAGTGCGTTAATTGCATGTTCATTATGTGCACCATCAATATATAAATCATCAATTTTTTCAAGTCTACCTGGCCATGTTGTGTTTCTTAGACCATTACGTATCGTATCTAAATCTATGAGTGGATATAAGTAAAGAATAGCTTCAATAGCAAGAACAGCATTGTCCTTTTGATAGTCGCCAAGTAATGGTGAATAAAACATTTCCCCCATATAATAAAAGTAATGCTCATCGACTATTTCTATAAGTGATTTGTCAATAAATTTAACAGTCGCATGTTTACTTAACGTATAATCTCTAAATTGTTTAATGAACGCATCACCCACTGTCGTAATTAGGTGATTTTTTTCCTTGATGATTCCTAATTTATTTTCCGCAATCAATTCCAGCGTATTACCCAATTGGCGCATATGATCAAACCCAATGGATGTAATTAAAGAAACATCATAGTTTAAAATGTTTGTTGCATCAAGTTTGCCACCTATTCCAACTTCCATGACAACGACATCAACTTGTTCATCTTGAAAAAACTTTAATGACATAATGAAAACAAGTTCAAAGAAAGACAATTTTTCATGATATACGCGAAATAATCGTTCATTTAAATCAAATATATAATTGATTAACTTTAGCAACTTGTCATCTTCAATCGGTATAAAATTGATACGAATACGATCATTAAACTTTTCGATATATGGTGAGGTGAATGTTCCTACCTTTAATCCCTGTTCAATTAAAATATGTGTTAAAAATGCGCTTGTAGAGCCCTTACCATTTGTTCCAGCAACGTGTATTTTTTTATAACTATCCGTTTTAATACCGCTAAACTCCAAAGCTTTTTTTAAAAAATCTAAACTTGCCTTGGGTTTAAATCTTAGGACGCTTTCCAACCTCAAAACTGCATCTTGTAAAGTTTTAAACATATGCTTTTAGTTTTTCTAAAACATCGTTGTATTGTTTTTGATAAACCTGATGTTTTTCTTTTTCTTCCTCAATTTTTTCTTTTGGTGCTTTAACTAAAAATTTTTCATTACTTAACATACTTTCAGAACGTTTTATTTCTTGTTCAAGCTTTGATTTAAGTTTTAATAATTGTTCTTTTTCTTTTTCAGGATCAACTAAGTCACGTTTTAAAATATGAATTTCTGCATGTTTGCTTAAAACAAGAATTGTATCTTCTTTTGAACTTAATGTTTTTTCAATAACTAAGTTATTGGCTGCTAAGAACTTTCTCAAGTACACTTCTTGAGTTATTAATTTCTTATAGTATTCATCACTTTCAATTACAATGTGAATATCTAACGGTTTTGAAGGTGTTACTTGATGTTCACTTCTTAAATTACGTACTCTAGTAATAATTTCCATAACTTCATTAAAGTATTGAATAGCCGCCTCATTAACGATGCCTTTTGTTGGCCATGAAGCACGCATAATTGTCTTTTCATCGCTAACTTCTAAGAATAGTTTTTCTGTAACAAACGGAATAAATGGATGCATGAGTTTTAAAACTGCGCGCAATACAGTAAGTAATACAGCTTGACTATTTTTGCGTGATTTATCTTCTTGCAAACTAACTTTAGAAAACTCTACATGCCAACTTGCAAACTCATCCCAAATGAAGTTATATAACACACGAGCAACTTCACCGAATTCATATTTTTCATAGTAGTTATCTGCTTCTTCAATAACTAAAGATAGACGACTTAAAATCCAAGTGTCATGCAGTTCAACATCCCCATCAACTTCAAGCGTTTTGTCTTGAACATTCATTAGTACGAAGCGTGTAATATTCCATAGTTTATTAATGAAATTCCAACTTGACTCAACTTTTTCAGTATCATATCGAAGGTCCGCACCTGGTGCCGAATTTGTTGTTAAGAAATAACGTAATGCGTCAACACCATATGTATCGATAACATCCATTGGATCAACACCATTGCCGAGCGATTTGCTCATTTTACGTCCTTGACTATCACGAATAAGACCGTGGATTAAAACTTGTTTAAACGGGTCTTTTCCGGTGAATTTACGACCTTGGAAAATCATTCGAGCGACCCAGAAAAAAATGATGTCGTAACCTGTTACCATTAAATCGTTTGGATAAAAACGCTTAAAGTCTTCTGTTTTATTTGGCCATCCAAGCGTTGAAAAAGGCCATAGAGCACTTGAAAACCATGTGTCTAAGACATCTTCATCTTGAACCCAGCCCTCGCCTGGCGAATCAACTTGAACTTTAACTTCTTCATCCTTATACCACGCTGGAATACGGTGCCCCCACCATAATTGACGACTGACACACCAGTCTTGTGTATTTGTCATCCAGTTTTTAAAGATTTTTTCAAAACGGCTTGGAACAAACTCAACATTTGAATGTAGTGCATCTTTTGCTAGTTCATCCATTTTCAAGAACCATTGAAGTGATAATCTTGGTTCTACTACAACACCTGTTCTTTCACTATAACCAATGGATGTATGATAATCTTCGATTTTTTCAACAAGTCCTTGAACTTCTAAATCAGCAATGATTTGTTGTCTAGCTTCGAAACGATCAAGTCCGTTGTATTTACCACTCATTTCATTCATTGTGCCATCTTCGTTCATACAAAGTGGCATTTCTAAATTGTGGCGTTCTCCAACCATAAAGTCGTTAGGGTCATGTGCTGGTGTTACTTTAACAACCCCAGTACCAAAAGTCATATCTACATAGTTATCAGTAATCACTGGTATTTCGGTTTTTGTATTTGGAATGTATACTTTTTTACCAACAAATTTTTGATAACGTTTATCATCTGGATGTACCATGAGTGCTTGGTCTGCAAACATTGTTTCAGGACGTGTTGTAGCGATAACTAAATAGCCACTTTCATCAACAAATGGGTATCTAAAATAATATAATTTTGCCATTTGTTCAACGTATTCTACTTCAATATTTGATAGTGCAGTTTTCGCTTCAACATCCCAGTTAATAATGCGATTACCACGGTAAATTAATCCTTCGTTGTATAATGTAATAAAAACGTGGTTTACTGCTTGATTAAGCCCCTCATCCAAAGTGAAACGTTCACGATCATAGTCAACACTTATACCTAATGCTGCCCATTGGTTTGCAATATGATTTGCATATTCATGTTTCCATGCCCAAGCTGTTTCTAAAAATTTTTCTCGTCCTAAATCATAGCGTGAAACACCTTGACTACGTAGTCGTTCATCAACTTTTGCCTGAGTTGCAATACCTGCATGGTCCATTCCTGGTAAATATAACGCATCATAACCTTGCATACGTTTTCTACGTATGACGATATCTTGCAATGTGTTGTCCCAAGCGTGTCCTAAATGTAGTTTTCCAGTAACGTTAGGTGGTGGAATGACGATAGTAAACGGAACTGCTTTTGGTCTATCCGCTTTAAAATATCCATTTTCTTTCCATATTTTATATCGATCTTTTTCAACTTCTTTAAAGTCGTATTTTGTTGCTAGTTTCATTTACATTACCCCTTTAAAATAATCTTCTTTCCATATTTCATACATAAAAACTTCAACATCATCACCTTTGTAGTCTTTACGAATATCACTGCCATAGCGTTTAAAACCGAGTTTCTCAATGACGCGCTTCGAGCGCTTATTCTCTGCCGTATGGCCACAGACAATTCGGTTGAGTCCTAGATTTGTAAATCCATAGTTAATAACAGATGTCGCAGCTTCGGTCATCAAACCTTGATTCCAATAGGTGTCATCAAGTGTATAACCCAACTCCTTTGTTTTACTAAAAAAGTAATCATCTTTTTTCGTTACTAAACTAATAGTTCCTACAATAACATCAAAAGGTTTAATGGTAATTGCGAATGTTTCGTTTTCTTCAATCATCATTTTAATAATTAGCTTTGTTTCATCGATGTTTCTATGTGGAGCCCAACCAGCGTTTGGTCCAACATTCGGTTTACGTGCATAATAAAACATGCCTAAGGCATCTGATTTTCGAATCTTTCTAATAATCATTCTTTCTGTTTCAATTTGCATAGAAATCACCCTTTATAAAAGAAAAAGTCCTTAGAATCATCTAAGGGCGAATATATCGCGGTACCACCTTAGTTCTAGAACATATTAAAAGTTCTAGCACTCCATTTGTTTCAAGCTCCAAGGCTACCTTCAAATAGGACACTCAGATTTTTCACCAACCAATCTGTCTCTAAAAACTATCGCTATTTTACTCTTCCTCTTCATTGCTTACGAACATTTTAACACAAACAAAAAAGTTTGTAAATCAATATATGTCCAATAGTGATGTTTCCGTAACATCGTGCCAAGTATAATCAACGGTTTTCTTTGAAACAAGTGACATGACATAGCGTTCGTTCATATGTTGTTTCAATAAATATACTTCATCATTATACGTCATTCGACCTAATTGTAAATCTGTATCTATTAGTTTCATATCCATCGTTACAGATCCACCAATCATTTTTATTAATGCTTCTTTAGCCGTCCATAGTTGATATAAGTAATAAGGCTTATTTGTATCATTTAGTTCTTTATATGTTTGATACTCTTTGTCACTCATAAATCGTTTCGCTAATTTTTCATTATTTTCACCAATAATTTCCATATCAATGCCAACTTCATGCTCACTTACGGCAATCATATAAATTGGGTTTGAGTGTGTTACAGAAAAATTAACACCATTATCAAGATACGGTTTACCATTTTTCGTAGTTTTAATATTTAATGGTAACGTAACCTCTTGATGTTTAGAAAGCGCATAAATCAATAATAATTCCGTCCAAACGGATTGTATAGTGTAGTTTTCACTTGCCCCTAATATTTTAGCTTTTCGATATTCACTTAAAAAAGTTGGCGGCGTCAAAGGATTTGTCGCTTCAAAACGATAAACGTGTATCACTGCTTATACCTCCTAGATCATCTCATTATTTTACAATGTATAGTATACCTATGGTTCCAGGACCACAATGGCTTGAAATTACACAACCAGCTTCTGTAACAAATAACTTGTTAGGTTTTAGTTTTTGATTAACAATTTCTGACATGTAATCAACATGTTTTCCCGCTTGCGAATGTGTAATCATCACATAATCTAAATCAATTTGCTCACCTAGATTAATATAATCCGTTAGCATAACATCAAGAGCACGTGACATTTTACCCATAGTTTTGGTGTAAACATCCATTTTTCCATCACGCACTTGAATGATTGGTTTAATTCTTAACATCGTTCCAAGTAATTTTGCTGTCCCACTTGCGCGTCCACCTTTGTGTAGGTAATCTAGCGTTTTAACCGCAAACTGACTTCGCACTTTAGGTACAATTTCTAATAATCTATCTTTAATATCACTTGCACTTAATCCTTGGTCTCTTAAATCACATGCTTTTAAAACAAGTAAACCAATACCTGTCGATAAGTTTTTAGAATCCACTAAATAAATTCTATTTTCCGGAAACTCTAGGCTTGCTATATGTGCGCTTTGGAACGTTCCAGATAAAGATGAGCCAATACCGGTGTAGATAATGTCATAACCATCTTTTATTAATGGTTCAAATGCTTCGATAAAATCACCAGGTGAAACGGCTGATGTCTTTGGAATTTCGTTTTTTTGTTCAACCAGTTCGTATAGCCTATCGGTAGTTATATCAATACCATCGCGATATATATCTTCACCAAAGCGTACATAAAGTGGTAGAACTTTTATATTGCGTGATTCGATGATTTCTTTACTCAAGTCACAAGTTGAATCTGTGATTATAGCTACTTTATTCATCTTATTTAAAACCCTTCCATAATACGTATTCTAATGTCATCTAAACCTTGTTTTTCAAGATTTGAAATCGCATATATATCTATTTTATCATGAAATTTCATTTTAATGTCTTTCATTTGTTTATATTGCTTTGTTTTAGGGATTTTATCCAATTTTGTTGCGATAACAATTGGTGTATGACCGAGTGATTTTACAAATTCACAAGTTTCTAAATCTAAAGTTGTTGGTCCAACTTTAAAATCAATTAATAAACAAACAAGTTTTAAATTTGATGCATTCATTAAAATGTTTTCAAGCATTATAACAAAATTATCTTGGTCTGTTTTTGAACGTTTTGCATATCCATATCCAGGCGCATCAACTAAGTAAAATGTATCATCAATTAAATAATAGTTTAAGACTACTGTTTTACCTGGAGTTTGTGATGTGCGCGCTAAACTCTTTCGATTCGTAATTGAATTGATAAAAGAACTTTTACCTACATTACTACGACCAAGCAATAAAACAATCGGTCTTGAATCCGGTTGGTCTTTAATATCGGTTAATCCTTTAATATATTTTGCGTTTTGAAACATAATTTCCCCCCAAATAAAAAAAGTAGCATTAATGCTACTTTCATTATACTTTATTTTAAGACTTTTGAAAACACATCAGCGACATTTTCAACCGCAATGATCTCTAATGCACTCTTAACTTCTTCCGGAATATCTGCGATATCACGTTCGTTTTCTTTTGGAATTAAGATTGTTTTAAGTCCACTTCTATGTGCTGCGATTGATTTTTCTTTCAATCCACCAATTGGTAAGACATAGCCTCGTAATGTAATTTCGCCTGTCATCCCAATTTCTTTTCGAACAATTTTATGTGTAAGTGCTGATAAGATTGCAGTCGCAATTGTAATACCCGCTGATGGACCATCTTTTGGTACAGCTCCTTCAGGTACGTGAACATGCACATCATTTGTTTTAAAAATCTCTGGGTCAATGCCGTATTTATCGGCATTAGATTTCACATATGAGAGTGCCGTTTGTGCACTTTCTTTCATAACATCCCCAAGTTTACCTGTGAGTACAAGTTGTCCATTTCCTTTGTAGTATGTAACTTCAACAGGTAATGTATCACCACCGTATTGTGTGTATGCTAAACCTGTAACAACACCAACTTGTTCTTTTTCTTCAGCAATATTATGGACAAATTTAGGTTTGCCAATATATTTTTCAATATTGTCAACATCAATTTTCACATGTTCAACTTTTGATATTAAAATTTCTTTAATTGCTTTTCGAATAAGTGCTCCAATATAACGGTTTAATTCACGAACACCAGCTTCTCTTGTATAGTGTCTTATGATGTAATATATTGCATCACTTGTAACTTCAAATTCTTTTTCTGAAATGCCATGAGCTTGAAGTTGCTTACGAATTAAGTGACGTTTTGCAATTTCATGTTTTTCATGTTCCGTATAACTTGATAATTCAACTACTTCCATACGGTCTCTAAGTGGTGCCGGTACATTTTCTAAGTAATTTGCTGTTGTAATAAATAACACTTGGGATAAATCGTATGGTTCTTCTAAATAGTGGTCAGAAAATCTTGCGTTTTGTTCTGGATCTAAAACTTCAAGCATTGCAGATGCTGGATCACCTTTATAGTCAGATGCCATTTTATCGATTTCATCAAGTAAGAAGACAGGATTCATTGTTCCAGCATCTTTCATACCTTTTAAAATACGGCCTGGCATTGCACCAATATACGTTCTTCTATGTCCACGAATTTCCGACTCATCTTTCACGCCACCAAGTGATTGTTTAACAAATTTACGATTTAATGCTTCAGCAATTGAAATCGCTAATGATGTTTTACCAACTCCTGGAGGCCCTGCAAGACAAAGAATTGTCTGTGGATTGCGTTTTGTCATAATTTTAACAGCTAAGTACTCGATAATGCGGTCCTTAACTTGCTCTAAGCCATAATGGTTTTCATCCAATTTGCTTTGCACAAGTTTTAAATCATTTGAATCTTTGCTTTGCTCATGCCATGGTAAAGCTACTAAAAAATCTAAGTATGTTTTTATAATGTTTGACTCTGCCATTGCTGACGGAGTTGATTGATAACGTGATAATTCTTGTAATGCTTTTTCTTCAATATCCTTTGGCATTTTCGCAGCTAGGATTTTATTTCTCAACTCATCAATTTCTTCTTCACGTTTAGCTTTATCACCCAATTCATTTTGAATTGCGCGCATTTTTTCTCTTAAATAGTACTCTTTTTGATTTTCATCAATTGAGCGTTTAACTTCCTCATTGATTTTTTGTTCTAATTCAATGATCATTTTTTGTTTGTTGATGTCTTCTAAAAGTTGTCTTAATCGTTTGTTAAGATTTGGTTCCTTAACATAGAAGTATTTATCTGTTTCATTCATCTTCAAATTATTGACAATTAAATCCGCAAGTTTATCAGCACTTAACCCTTGTTTGACTTTTTCAATAACGTTGTTATTTGGAATTAACAATGTTGGTGCGTTACTAACAACTTCAGATACAATCATCTTGACTAGAGTCATTTCTTCATCTGAATCAGAGACTTCCGTTTCAATTTCATCGTATTCTACAACAAAATATGGGTTCGTTAAGAAATAATCTTTAACTTTCACTCTAGAAATAACATTAAATTTAACTTTGTAGTTATCGCTAGGTAATTTAATCTTCATTGCAACTTTTGCCAAAACACCATATTCTTCGATATCTTCTGGTGCAGGTGATTCAATTAAAGGATTTTTTTGGATTAAGATGATGACATACTTTTCAAAGTTCGTTTCAGCTTCCTCAATCGCCTTAAGTGAAATTTTGCGGCCTACTTCAATTCTAAAATCATTGTTTGGAATCGGAGTTGTTCCACGAACAACTACAGCCGGTAAATTTTTGTAAAGTTCCATATTTTCACATCCTTTTTTCTACACTCATTATATCAATAATTATTTTCATTTGCAATCAATATGAAAGAGTGCCAATTCGTTACTAATCAATAAGGGGCCAAAACCCCTTATTTAACATAATTTTACTTATTTTTGAACAGTATTTTCGAAAATGAAATCAACCGCTTTTGTGAATGTCACATCTTGTTCAACCATTTCTGGACGGATGTATTTTTTAATTTCTTCAACTGGCATTTGGTATTGACTTGCTAATTCTTCATACTTTTTAGCTACATCTTCAGCTGGTGCAGTAATGTTTTCTTTTTTAGCGATAGCTTCAATAACTAATGTGTTTAAGATTCTTAACTTTGCGTCTTCCCCAAGTTGAGTTTCAAATGTTTCTTTATCTAATCCTGATAAGCTAATGTACATATCGTATTCAATACCATACTGTTTTGCTTGTCTTTTGATATTTTCTTTCGCTTGTTTGATTTCGTAGTCAATCATTTCTTGTGGAATGTCAACTTGCGCATTCGCTGTAATTACTTTGAGAGCCTCATCTAATGTTAAGTTTTTGTTGTCTGATTTTCTTTGTTGTTCTAAAGTTTCTCTAATTGAAGTTTTTAAAGCATCAACTGTTTCAACGCCTTCACGATTTAATGTTTTAACCCATTCATCCGTTAATTCTGCGCCAACTTTAGTTTTAATTTCGTGTAGCTTAACTTTGAATACTGCAGGTTTACCAGCTAATTCATCTGAATGATATTGTTCTGGGAATGTTACGTTCACATCACGTTCTTCGCCAACTTTTAAGCCAAGCATACCATCTTCAAATCCTGGAATGAATTGACCTGAACCAATTTCTAAACTGTAGTTTTCAGCTTTTCCACCTTCAAATGCAACGCCATCAGTAAATCCTTCAAAATCAAAGACAGCAGTGTCACCTTTTTCTAAAACACCTTCTGTTTTAGGTTCTAATACTGCATTTTGGTCTAATAAAGATTTAATTTCAGCATCAACTAAGTCTTCACTTACAACATCGTCTTTTTTAGACACTTCTATACCTTTATATTGTCCAAGTTCAACTTCTGGTTTAACTGCTACTTCAAATGCGATTGGGAAATCAACACCTCTTTGAACTAAGTTAAAATCAATGTCAACTTTTGGATCGCCGACGATTTCATATTCTTTTTGGTTGATTGCATCCGAATACTTGTGTTGTAAAACATGGTTTAATGCGTCTTCAAAAAGTGATTCAACACCAAATCTCGCTTCATAAACACTTCGAGTTACATGGCCTTTTCTAAAACCTTTAACTTCTACTTCATTTTTTATATGTTCAAATGCATGATCTAATCCATGTTCAAATTCATCTTTAGTTACTGTAAATGAAAATTTAACACGGTTTGTTGATAATTTTTCTATTTTCATGGTTTACCTCCTAAATTAATAACCTTATTAATTATATCACAAAAGATATTAATATAAAGACTTATGCGAGATAGATTGCAGTTTTTTTTAAATTATTGTAAAATAAGTAAAAGAGAAATGAGGTAATTTAAATGATTACAGTTAAAAAAGTCGAATCTAGACGCGAACAAAGATTATTCACGGAATTTCCTAACAAATTATACAAAAATGTTCCCGCATTCGTTCCTGCATTATCTATGGATGAGATGAACGTTTTTAATCCGAAAAAAAATCCCGCACATGAATATTGTGAAAGCATACGCTTCTTAGCATATCGTGGTAAAAAAATCGTTGGACGAATTGCAGGCATTATTAACTACAAATGGAACGAAGCGAAAAACACAAAAACAGCAAGATTTACACGCATTGATATGATTGATGACATCCATGTAACAAAAGCCTTAATTGATGCTGTTACAAATTGGGGTAAATCCAAGGGTATGGATACACTCATTGGACCGATTGGTTTTACCGATATGGATCGAATGGGTATGCTTGTTGAAGGTTTTGATGAACTCAATATGTTTATTACAATTTACAACCACCCATATTATAACGACCACTTAAAAGCACTTGGATTTGAAAAAGATGTCGACTGGTTAGAAAAACGTATTACTTGGCCACAGGAGCCCGTAGATAAAATTACACGAGGCGCTGAAATTACAAGAAAACGTTTTGGCTATAGACTATATAAACCAAAAAATAAAAAAGATATTATGAAACATGTCTATGAAGCATTTGATATGTATAATATCGCTTTTAACGATTTATATGGATTCTTCCCATTAACTCGAAAAGTGATGGATTACTATATTAAACAAATGATTGCATTAGTGCATTATGACTACATTTGGTTTGTTTTTGATAAGGAAGATAAAATCGCAGGTTTTGGTGTAATCATGCCTTCACTTGCAAAAGCTAATAAAAAAAGTAATGGTAAGTTGTTCCCACTTGGTGCCTTGCGTTTATTAAAAGCTGTTAAATCTCAACATGAAGTTATTGATTTTTACTTTATTGCTGTAGCACCTGAACATCAAGGTAAAGGTGTATTATCACTCATTTTTGAAGATGGTTTAAAAATGGGGTGGAAAAATGGGGTTAAATTTGCTGAAACAGGTCCAGAACTTGAAGAAAACCATGCCATTCATAATCAATGGAAAGACTTTGACTACGTTGAACACAAACGTAGACGTTGTTACATCAAAAAAATATAAACAATTAAAGGCGATTGAATCGCCTTTTTTTTATAAAAAAGAGCCTTAACGGCTCTATAATCTTTCAACTATCCATTCTTTACAATCTTCAAAAACTTCTTCTTTTATATATTCATTAAATAATTCGTGTTTTGCATGATCATATGTAAGTAAAATTTTATCTAAAGATTTATTTTTTAAAAACGTTTTTTCAGAAATTACCGGTTCAACAATATGGTCATCTTTCCCATGAATATAAAGAATCGGTGTTTTAAATGATGTCAAACTTTTTTGAATATACTTTGCACCTTTAACCATCATTTCGCCAATTAATTTAATGTACATAAATTTTAAATTGAGTGGATCACTTAAATTGTCTTCCTTGACATTGGGGTCATAGGATAAATGATCGGCAAACATTTTAGATGATATTTTAACAAATCCTATATACCAAAAACCAATATATTTTAAAACTCGTGAACTTTTTGGAGTGTTTGATGCGGCAGCGGATGATATGATACCATCAACATCATGATATTTCGCTTCGTACATATGCACAATTGCACCGCCCATAGAGTGACCAATCAAAAATACTTTTTGATTATTTAATGTTTTTACATGTTTTACAACTTCATGTAAATCATCAATATGGTCATGGAATGATTTTACATAGCCACGTTTACCACCACTTTTACCATGACCTCTAAGGTCATAAGTTATCACATTAAAGCCATTGTCATAAAAATATTTTACAACATGTTTATAGCGTCCAGAGTGCTCTGCAATTCCATGAACGATAATTAGATTCGCTTTTGAATTTTTCACTAAATGTTCTGTTACAAAAATATCAATTCCATTTATATACATAGTTACACCTCTAATAAGGATTCACATGAACCATACAATGAAGCACTTCCTCAAATTCTAATTCTATTTTATCATGAACTGCCTCAGCAACGCTATGACTTTCTTCCAATGTTAAATGACTAGGCAACGAAATTTCAACATCAATGTATAATCCACTCATGTGTTTTCTCACCTTTAAATCATCTACATGGAGTTTATCATCCACACTTAAAATCATTTGTTTAATAGCTTTCACAGTTGTTTTCGGTGGTGCTTCATCAACCAAATAGCTAATAGCTTCTTTTACAATTAAATTACCAGCTCTTAAAATAAATAAACCAATGAGCACTGAGGCAATTAAATCTACATAATGGATATTAAATCGAGTTAAAACGATGCCAATTAAACTTGCTGACGTTGCTAAAATATCACTTAAGTGATTGTAACTATCAGCTTTTAAGCTAGGTGAGGAAAAAGTTTTACCATATGTACGGTAAAATCGAAACAAAACAACTTTTAGTATAACCGATAAAAAAACGACATATAAAGTATATATTTCCGGCTTTATCAATTGTGATTTTTGATAATTAATGATATCAATTACATTTGTTCCAACAATTATGATAGATGTAAGAATAAGAAAAATTCCAATTACAAAATAGAAAACACCTTCATATTTTTGATGTCCATACGGATGATCTTTGTCGGGTGCTTTATTTGCAACTCTTACAATAAAAAACATTCCGATTGCAATTAAAACATCTGTTAACGAATTGATTCCATCGAACATTAATGATTGTGCATTACCTAGTATACCTGCAACAATTTTAATAATTGCAAGTGCTGAACTTACAACAATGCCAATTAAGATGACATCGGTAACTCTTTTTATCATATCTACTTACCAAAAATTAAATGAATAATTTCTTCCTTTGATATTGTTCCAAAATAATGTAATAAATTAAATTTTGATAATACATTATTTACATCTTCAAATTGGTACTTTGTACCAATCAAGGCTTGCTCAACATCCTTAACATCTTTTAAGCTTAAAAAATCACCTAAAAATTGAATATCCTTAATTATGTTATCTTCAATATCTAAATGAATAATAACCTTACCGCCAGAAAAGCGTTTTTCATTTTTCAGATCATGTTTTGGTGATTTTCCGTAAATCCATTCCCACGTTCTAAATTTTTCATCCGCAAGTTTATTTACCGCTTCGATATCTTTTTCCGTCAATTTAATTTCTTCATCTTTACCTTCGTTCGATAAGAAATATTGTAGTTTATCCCAAAACACATGAATACCTTCATCTTTCGGCATATGTTCTTTAATATTTGTAACCCTAGAACGAATGGACTTAATACCTTTAGATACAATTTTATCTGGATCCACATTTAGCGCTTCAACTAAAACTTCTAAATTAACGTCATACAACAATGTCCCGTGATGCATGAGGCGCCCTTTGTAAAGGCTTTGCGCTTGGCCTGATACTTTTAGTCCGTTTATCGCAATATCATTCCTACCGCTAATCTCAGCGTTTACACCCATAGATGCGAGTGCTTTGATGATTGGTTCAGAGTATTTACGATAATTAACATCTTTTGGATCTTTTACATTTGTAATAATCGTAAAGTTTAAGTTACCTAAATCGTGGTAAACTGCACCGCCACCAGAGACTCTTCGAGCTACTTTAATGTTTTTTTCTTTAACAAATGGTTCATTTATTTCTGCCAATGCGCTTTGGTTGTTTCCGATGATGATGGCATTATCATTTTGCCAAAGAAAGAAAAAATCTTCGTCGCATTCAATATGCTTCATTGCATATTCATCAAGCGCTAAGTTAAAATATGGATCCGTTGATTTATTAATAATATATTTCATGATTATCCTCCTAGTATTTTAGGTCTAAATATTCGTCATAGGTCATTTTATAATCTAATACAGTCCCATCATCTTTAATTTCAATAATACGATTTGCCGTTGTTTGAATCAACTCACGATCGTGTGAGCTTATTAATATAACACCAGTAAATTGAATAAGTCCTTTATTTAATGCCGTAATGGACTCCATATCTAAATGATTTGTTGGTTCGTCTAAAATAAGTAAATTTGGTGCTTCAATCATCATTTTTGCAATCATCGATCGCACACGTTCGCCACCACTTAACACACCCATTTTCTTTAAAGCATCTTCGCCACTAAATAGCATTCTCCCCAGAAAACTACGAACATACGTTTGTTCTTGATTTGGTGAAAACTGTTGTAAAAAGTCAAAGACGGTTAAGTCTTTATTAAAATGTATATCTTTTGAAAAGAACGATTTTCTTACCGTTTCTCCAAATTTGTATGTGCCACTTGTTGGTTCTAGTGTACCATTGAGTATTTTAAAAAGTGCTGATGTTACTAGGTCGTTATTTGCAATAAAAGCAACTTTATCCTCCTGACCTAATACCAAATTCATATTGTTTATTAACGTCTTCCCGTCGACCACATAACTAAAGTCTTCAATCGTTAAAATATCTGTACCAAGTGGTCGTTCAACCTTAAAATTAATGTATGGATAACGCCTACTTGATGGTTCCAGTGTTTGAATTTCGATTTTTTCCAGTGCTTTCTTACGTGATGTCGCTTGCCGTGATTTTGAGGCATTTGCACTAAATCTTGCGATAAATTCTTGAAGTTCTTTAATTTTTTCTTCTGCTTTTTTATTTGCATCCTTCATTTGGTTTTTAATAAGTTCACTTGTTTCATACCAAAAATCATAATTTCCTGCATATAGTTTTATCATACCATAATCAATATCTGCAATGTGTGTACATACTTTATTTAAAAAATGTCGATCGTGTGAAACGACGATAATTGTATTTTTAAAGTTAATTAAAAACTCCTCTAAAAAGCGAATTGCGTGAATATCAAGGTCATTTGTTGGTTCATCTAATAATAAAATATCAGGATTACCAAATAAAGCCTGTGCAAGTAAGACTTTAACCTTATCTTCAGCTTTTAAATTTTTCATTTGCATGTCATGGTATTGAACATCAACACCAAGGCCACTTAATAATATCGCTGCATCGCTTTCCGCGTTCCAACCATCCATTTCATCAAATAAAGCTTCAAGTTCGCCAGCGATAATACCATCTTCTTCATTAAAGTCCTCTTTTAAATAGATGGCTTCACGTTTAACTTTTGTTTCATAAAGCTTTGTATTACCTTTAATGACACAGTCAATAACGAAGTCTTCGTCGTAGGCGTGATGGTCTTGTCGTAAAAAAGATAAACGCTTATCGCTTGGGTAATAGACGTTACCCTTTGATGTTTCTAATTCGCCACTAAGAAGTTTTAAGAATGTTGATTTACCAGCTCCATTGGCACCAATAACACCATAACATCCACCTTCTTGAAATTTAAGATTTACATCTTCAAAGAGTGGTTTTTTTCCAAGTTGTAAAGTAACATTTTGTAAAGTAATCATTTTTTATCCTTTATATATCCCTTTTTTATCATAATGTTTACGTGCACTAAATAGAGGTAGAACTTTTCCTTCTGTATAAATGATAACTCCATCGTCTGGCAACGTGTAAATGTCTTTTTTTGTCATACGATGCATACGTTTCATCGCACGTTTTTGTCTTCTTTTCTTTTTATAATGAACTTCAATAATAAAATCATCAATCATATGAAGTCCTTCATTTAAAGAAAATGTTTTATAGTCATCATCAATTGAGATGTGAAAGTTTTTAAATTGAATCATCGCACCGGCACTAGACCCAGCAACAATTTTATCGTGAGCTTCAATTGTTTCAAGTAAACCTTTTTCCTTGATTCGCGCCATCATTTGGTCAGGTGCGCCACCAGGAAAATATAGAATATCCGCATCTTTAATTACATTTAAACTTTCTTTTGCTGACATTTTATAGTAGTAAACAAAATGAATGTTCTTCTCATCAATGTCATATGTTTTAAACATCTCAAGCATTTTAATGTAATACTCACCATTTTTACCATAGTAATCAAAATATTTTTTTTCATCCATTGGTGCAAAAAAAGAAAATGCAATAATAGCCACTTTCATATCTTTTTTTATATAGTTTGTTAAATGTTTGCGAACATGTGGTTCGCCAAGTATTGAACGACTTGTTAAAATATTCACCATTTCAGTACCTCCTTTAAGAATAAAAGTCGCAACTGCGACCATTAATCTTTTGTGATATAATCAACTTCTAATTTTTGCATTTTTTCAATGTCGTCTAAGTTTTTTAATGTCCATACATTTACTTTAAGTCCTGCCCTGTGTGCTTTATGAACAACATACATATCAACATATTGATAATGAAGTGCTAAATTCAAGTTGAATCGTTTAGCTTCCTCAAATAATGGTTCCGTTAATTCACCTGCAAGTAAGTGAAGTTCAGCCTCACTTAATACTCGTAAATACTTTAAATATGTCAAATTAAAAGAAATAATGGCATATCTTAAATTTTCAAATAAGTTAATTGTATCAAGCAATGTCATAAGATCCTCAAGTTCAAAGACTTGTTTAACTTCAATGATTGCTTTTTTGTTATGCGTCTTACAAATAGTTAAAAATTCTTGGAGAGAAATTAAATCGCCTCCAAGCATTTTATCTAATGTATCAAAAGACTCATCTTTGATTTTTACATCCAAATTATAGATACGTTTGAGTGTGTCATCATGATGGACAACAAATAAGCGATCTTTTGTCATATGTATGTCGCATTCAATCGCATCATATTCATCACTCAATGCTGCAGCCATAAATGCTTTTTTTGTATTTTCAACCGCATCTTTTTTTAATCCACGGTGCGCAATAAAAACCATAATCTGTATTTTTCCTTATCTGCTTATCCTTTTTTTTGTACGAGAGGAATCATAATTTTTTGATCGATAACCTCTGGATATGGGTAAGCTTCTTCACGCATTCTTTTATAAAGAACGTAAATTAATCCTCTTTCTTTATCAATTCTTGTAACAACGCCAGGGTTCTTTTCATTTTCAACTCTAACGCGCTCGCCTATTAAGTAGGTCTCATCATTCCATGCCATAAAATACCTCCATTTAATCCTTTTGTATTATATCATAATTTCAATAAATGTTGTTATATAAACGTTAGATCACGACTTTTTTCTTGGTACAAACGCTTTTATTGTTGAACCAATTAAATAAACCTTTGTTTCATCGGTCTGATTATTTAAAAAATTAAATAATTTGATGACATATGGTGATTCAGTATGACTAAGCAATACATTCACATCGTGTTTGTGTAATGGATGATCAAAGTCATGTAAGTTTTCTAAATAGGGTAATAAGTCGTGATTTTTATCTAAAAATTTATAAGTTGCCGACAGTATTTTTGGTACTTTCGCATACGGCAAATTTAGTCTACGACGGTCTAAGTCTAGAGCAATCTTATATAGTTTAATAATTTGTGTACTTAAAATATAATTTACAAACGTTTCTAATTCTAAATCTTCTTCATGCCACTTGAAACACACTTTTACGAGATTCAAACGCCAAATCAAGCGGTGATTAGGGTTTTTAACTCCGTAAACATCGTAAAATGTTTTTTCAATTTTTTCAAGTAAATGCATTTGTCGTGTTTGATATAAATCGAAAATAAGTTCCGGTAGAATCGTTCCACCAACATCGGTTTTCAAAAACACTAACAAGTCTTTCAAGAGTACATCTTTTTCCAAGTGATAAGCGCGAATAAGTTTGGCGATTGAAACATCTTGGAATACCGTATCGATCACATTTTTATCATAAACATACGTTTTGTATTTTAAGTTTTCGTTAGTTAACTGGTCTAAATCTAAAATTGAAAAACCAATTTTTCCTTGATCATACGTGCGATTCGTTGGATGGCCAACAATATCGTTGCGTATATATTTCAATTGGTGCATAATTTTGTTTTGGTTGATGTTGATATAATATTTGTTCGCTGTTATACCTATTGATAAATCATAAAGACTATCTACACCAACAAATAACGCTTGTAAAAGACCAAAAACTTTTAATAAAATATCGCCTTTTTCGAAAGCTTCAAACTTAAAATAACGATCAACCATCAAATCGACGTTTTCCAGCATTAAATACGCCGAAATCATTCGGTGATTTCTACCGTTATTCATTTTGTCTAAGAATGGGCGTAAATCTTTTAAACTCATGATATCACTTTTATCTTATCAATTAATGTTTGTTCATTTAATTGCTTATAAATTTTTCCTTCGATATATCGAATACCAATTTTTTCTAACTGTTCCTTCATTTCCTTAGTTTTAACATCTCTACATATTAAGGCAACTTGGAAACCATGTAGTATTTCGTTTAAATTTTTTAAATACATTAACCATCGATCCGATAATTCTTTTACTTCTAGATGAAGTGCGTGATAATTTGCAGATAACGCTTGTTCGGTTATTTTCGTATCCAACGAAATGCCAAAATTTATAAGTTCTTGTACTTTAAATAAATAACTTTGTGAACGCATTTGACTGTCGGTAACAATCCGTATAAATTCTGCTGGAATTTGATATTTACGAATCGTACCAATTAAAAATTCATTAAATCCCGTTTCAATGAACGTTGTTTTTGACACTTGAATCGTTATACGAATCAGTTTATTTGTTTCTTTTTCTAATCGTTGTAAAAAACGACACACGGCTTCAATATGATATTTTTCTAAATCAATGAGTCGATTTCGTTTTTGTGCAATTGTGTATAAATATTTACTATCAATATTCAAGTGTTCTAAAGTAACTTGACTTTCATATTGCCAAATACGGTTATGCTTAATATCCGTAATTTGATTAAAACTCAAGACTAGTTGTTTTAACTCTAATGCTTGATTTAATTGATCTATAACGTTTTGTTCAAATACTTCGTTTTCATAATCCGTATAGACAAAGAAATGATAGTTTGTATCTTGATTACGTTTTGATATTTCAAGTCCAACATCTAAATATTTAAATATATGTTCATGATTTGTATCGGTTGTTACTACAGGATATCGTAAGATACTTGCATATGCTTTAAATTTCTCATATGGAATTGAAACGGCTTGATATGTTTCTAAATATCTATAATAATCTTTAATCGCCTTCGTAACACTTCGTATATCGTTGTATGGTAAGACAACCATAACTTGATTGAAATCAAAGCGATAACAAATAGATTCGTCAATTTGTTTTTTTGTGACATTGGCAAATTCTTTTAAAAACTGCATCATTTTTGCCGACCCATAGATGCTTTTAACACTCATATCAAGTTCGAGTAATATAAATGTTGCTTTATCACTTAAATAGTGGTCAATATTATCAATTAATGCATGTTTGTTTGATAGCCCTGTTTCGAAATCAATTGTTGCTTTTTCGTAAAGCGAGCTTTTATTTTCATAGTCTTGTGTCATATCATTAAATATGGAAATAATATGAATTGTATCTTCAAATTTTAATGAGTACATATGTTCTTCAATAAACTTATCCTGATATTGATAACTTATTTTTTCATAGGCACCTTCATGGTTAAACAACCGTTTAACTAAGTCTTTATAAGGATGAACTTTATCATAAATAACATCCTTTAAAAAGACTTCTAAATGTTCGTAAGTCGCAATGTTAAGCATGCGCTTAGCACCTTCATTGTATTTTGAAGAAATATCCGTCATGTCACGATAAGCAACAATTGGACAATTAAGAATTTTCATGTAATAGTCATTTTTAGAACGTAAGCGACCTAAACTTCTTTCATCTAAAAGCTTTGCTTCTAATATTGTAGCAATCCCTTTATAAAGATCATAATAAATCGTTGGGTCGGTTATTTTCTCTTCTAAATGTATAATAAATACACCAAAATCACTTAAAGGAAATGCATACACATATTGGATATCATCATAATATGGCATTTGAGTAAGAATGTTTTTAAACTTTAAGTCTTCAAAACTACCAAAGAATGAATCACTTTCTTCCATAACTTTTTCAATAAGTGTGTTTTTACACAATGCATCCAAAATATGCTTATCATAAAGACGTTCTTTTTTATAGTGAAATAAGTTTGCCTCATCGCTCTTGCGATATAAAATATACTCTTTGGCATCAACTTTATGATCAAGATGCATGAAGAAAATACGCAAATAATCTCTCAATTTTAAATTTTCATCAATTTGATGTGAAAAAGTTAAAGCTTCTAAAATAATATGGAAATGTTTTAGCAGTTGTGAAGGCGCTTTTTCCTCTGTCCTTGGAACTAAGACTTCAACAACTGTTTTTTCTTCGACTTCAGCTGCCTTTTCTTGAATTTGTTTTGATAATACTTTCTTTAATTTTTTATATTTATCTTCATAATGTTTTAAAGAAATATCATTTCTAAATAAATTTTGATAAAAATTAATAATAAGTTTGTATGCTTTTTCTCGAACTTCAACAGGTTCGTTATCAATGAGTTCTTCATATTCAGGTTCTAAAATTGTAACTTTATCGTATAAGTTTAACGTAATATATGCTTCCATCAGTAATATACCTAAGCGAACGTTACGTTTATCTTTTAACCTTAAATTTTCCCCATGTGTAATGACATGCTCATAGTTTCTAAGTTTATAATGAAGTTCTAAAATTTCCAAATCATAGTTTTGTGACTCATCTTTTTCATTTAATTCTGTTAAATATTTTAAAGCTTCATGGTAATCACGAGCATTCATATAAAATTCATATAAATGTTTTAATGCATAAATTTGCCAATTATTTTTTGGGGCTTCCTTATAAAGTCTTAACAATTCATCTAAATAGGGTTCTCCAGCAGTTTGTTTATACTCAATTAAATCAACCGTATATAAAAAAGATTGAACCATCGGTAAAATTGTTTTTCTAATTTCAATATATTGATAGGCTATATCTAACTTATCAAGTTTCATTGCGCTATCAATTAAGTATTTTAAAACTTGATGATTTTTTTCTTTATAGTCTCTATCTAAAAACTTTTCGTAAAAAATTGCACCTTGTGTGATAACGATTTCAAAAAGATTTAATTCAAACGCCATTTCGATATACTTAAAAAAGGCTTGATAATATTCTTTATCTGACAAGCTTTGGTCAAGATATGACTTTATAATATTTAAGTTTTCAGCTCGTGTTTCCAGTTTTAAAATATCGGTTAGCTTCAAATTAATCACCCTTCATTTCTAAATATAGTGTGTGTGCTAAGTTTAAATATTTTTCTGCTAATAATTTAAAATCAAAATGTAATTCTTCACTCAATCCAATAGCCTCTTTGTTTAAGGCAACTTGGTGCCACTGGAGTGCTTGATACATACGATAGAATCGTACATGGTCAGCTTCAGACTTCGTTGGTTTTCTTTCTAAATATGCTTCAAGTAACATTAACGCATCGTCAAACTTTACGTTTCCAAAGCTTGCAATGTCATAATATGGATCGTTTAAAGCCGCATATTCCCAGTCTAATAGATAGAGTTGATTGTTAGCTAGTACCATGTTTGATCGTTGTGCATCGTTATGACAAAAAACCTTTGGATATTTTTGGTATACTTCTTCATACATTTGAAACCATTTTGATTTTAACTCTAAATACTTTTCACTACGACAATTGATGTATGACTCATAACGTTCTAATCGTTTTTTTAGTTCATAATCCTTAAATGGTTCAATTTTTGAATTGTGTAACTTCTTAAGTGTTTCCGCGATTTTTGGTAAATGATCCATGATGTCTAATTCTGTTAATACTGTACCTGGTATATATTTGGCAATTTTAACACCAGTTTTAGTATCAAAAAAGACTGTTTCATTATTTAATCCTAGTGGAATGATACGTTTAATGTTTTCGAGTTCTTCCACACGATCAACATATAAATTACCTGCTTTGCCAATAAGTCTAATCGTATAATCAATGTCTTTTGCTTGAATGTGATATGTAAAGTGGCTCATGCCACCCAAAAGTCTTTTAACAATTTTTATATCGTTTTCTTCAATATTTAAAGCTTTTGCAGCTGTTGTAATAATTAATTCATTCATAATTTATAAAACTCTACCTTTCCATTGTCAAAAATTGCATAACTTCGCTCATAATCAGATAATGCACCTGGGTTTAAAAACAATACGCCTTTGATAACTTTACTATAGCGCATATGGGTGTGTCCAAAAATACAAATGTTCACATCTAAAGACTTTGCTTTATCGACAAGCAAATCAAGATTTCGCTTCACATAATATAAATGGCCATGTGTTAATAAGATTTTTAAACCTTCATGTTCTAATAGTCGCATTTCAGGAAGTTTTGAAAAAAAATCGGTATTTCCTTTGACAGATAAAATGTTTTGCTCGTCTAAGTAACTTTCAGATAATCCAATATCACCGGCATTGAGGTGATACATATTTGGGTGTTTTTTTATTACTTCTTCAAGTAAACTTTTCTTACCATGAACATCACTTGTTATAAGTATTTTCATAAATGTACCTCTTAAATTTAGCTAAAGCCTTACTACGGTGAGAAATACGATTTTTTAATGAACCAAGCTCTGCTAATGTTTTATTGTATCGCTTGAGATAAAAGATTGGATCATATCCGAACCCTTGAACGCCTTTCATTTCATAGTGAATTGCGCCGTATAATCTTCCTTTAAACGAGTGTAGGTCACCATGTTTGTTTATATAGACTAAAACACATTCAAAATGTGCTTTTCTTTCTGTCTCCTTATTTAAATTGCTAAGGAGTTTTAAATTGTTTTCATAATCACCTTTACCACTATAACGACTTGAATAAACGCCAGGTTGATTGTTTAATACCTTGACAACAAGTCCAGAATCATCAGAAATAACCGGTAGGTTATATTTTTGAAAATAATAATTTGCTTTTATATACGCATTTTCATAAAAAGTAAGTCCCGTTTCTTCAACTTCATCCGTATCATTTAGATCCGCTAAAGATATAACCTCAAACTCTGTATTTTTTAGTATTTCTTTAAATTCATTTATTTTTCCTTTATTGTGACTTGCGACTAATAATTTCATGGTTACTCCTCTTTAGATATTTTACCACAATTTGCTTAGATTCATCCGTTTTAATGTATAATAGAATACGGTGATTACATGGAACAAAATAACATTGATTTAAATAAAAAACAAAATATGAATAGCGAATATCGTTATATGTTTATCATTGTATACTATTTCATTTTGGCTCAACTCGCTTTGGCGTTACTTATTATGCCTATTTTAGGTCAATTTATTGACCCTTACGATGATAGTTTAGCCTATGAGAATACAATTGGTGAAGTGCTTTATGATATCAACGGTATTGCACTTTTTGATGATGCATCCTATACCCTCATAAATGAAACCTACGAATTAACATCAATTATTCCTGAGTTTATTTACGAGGATTACAAGAATTTCGAACTTATTCATGGTGGTATTTATAAAGGATACCATGTCATTTTTAATAGTTATAATAAAGCGTTTGAAGCAAACTTAAATGTTGATCAAAACGGACTTGACGAGATATTCCTTGAAAATTTGTTTACTGGAACAGTAAGTGAATGGGCGGCTGGCGAACCAATTAGAGTCTATGTTGCAAACTCAAGAAATATACCGAATGTTTATTTAGATAATCTTAATCTTTTAGATTTAAAACATTTCAAACTTGTAGGTGTTCAAGCAGCTAATTATTCAAGTATCTTAAATTTTATCTATTTTATACTCTTAGTTATTCCAATGATTTATATACTGAAACACGAGTTTATTGACGACTACAAAGCCTTTAAACGTATTGAAAAAGAAAAGATATTAACGGGTGTTGCATTGTTATTTGCAACAAGTATTGTCTTAAATTATGCATCAGTCTTACTAAAACTACTTTTTGGCTTACCCTTTGGTTCTTCAGTTAATCAACGAGCGATTGAATCGTCCATGGTTTTTCCTGGAGCGATATTTATGATAAGCGCTGCTGTCATTTTAGGTCCATTAGTTGAAGAAATTGTCTTTAGACATGTTGGTTTTAAATTTATTAAAAATCCAAAGATAGCTCTTATTGTTACATCACTTATTTTTGGGTTGATACATGTTTCGAGTGAGCCTAATATTTTATATGCAATTACACAAGGTATTACATATATTGGTTTAGGTTTGATACTTGGTACACTTTACTTAAAAAACAATCAAAACTTAATGACAATCTTTTTAATACATGCAATATATAACGGTATCTCCGTATTGCTTATGTTTTTATAAGGTGAAATCAAAAAACAAGCTTGCAAGCTTGTTTTTTTATTGATTCTAAATTACTGGATAATTTTTTAAAAGTGCAATGATGTTTTGAAATCCATACATTTTTGCATGATCATAGGCTGTTAATTGAAATTGATCTTTACGTTGTAAAACATCATTTTCAATAAGTCTTCTTACATAGACATGATCACGATTTAATACCGCAATTGATAGTGCTTGCTGTTTACTTAAACGTTCATATTTTGGTGTGATTTGATAGGTTCTTAATGCTTCTAATATTTCTGTTTTATCGTGAATTTTAGCTAAATCAATAACCGTTTCGTATCTTCTATTTTTTATTTCAATGTAGGAATCATAATTAAGAAGTAAGTGAACTGTTTCGACAGTACCGAATTTTACAGCATTAAACAATGGTGTTTCAAATTGATCATTTAATGCATTTGCATTCATTTTATATTTCATACATGTTTTTATAACATCCGGATTGCTTGTTTTTGCAGCATGATGTAAAAATGTATTTCCATACATATCGACATAATCAAAAGGTATGTCCGTATTTTTTAATAAATATTGAAATGCTTCGTTTTTTCCGCCTGAAATAGCATAGTGAATTGGTAATTTATCTTCACGCGTTTTTAACATAGGCGATATTTTAGCTTCCAAATAAAGCTTCATATTGTCGATATCCCCTTTAAATGCAGCTAAATGAAGTAAGGTTTCACCTTTTCTATTTGTTATATGGACATTTGCATGGTTATGAATGAGTAGTGTTGCAATATCCATATAACCTTTTCTTGCCGCATCAAAAATAGGTGTTTCCCCATATATATCAACTTGATTAACATTATAATCGATTGAAAGTAAATATTTAATGACATCCATTGCATAACCTGTAACGGCATAATGCAAGATGCCACGTTGGTTTGTGTCAACAACGTGCAATTCATCTTTATGCAATTTAATATACTCTAAATCGTTTGCAAGTGCTTTGGATAACATAACATCACCTTCCATAAGTCTATTTTACTTAAAATACGTGAAAACTTCAATCAATTATGCTATATTCCAATATTTACAAAAAAAACTACAGCAAATTTTGCTGTAGTTTCATCTAAAAACTATTTAACGCGAGCCTTTAATAATTTCCCGGCTCTAAATGCTGGTGTTTTTTGAGCTGGTACTACGATTGCTTCACCAGTACGAGGATTTTGCCCGGCGCGAGCTGCACGATCTCTAACTTCAAATGTACCAAAGCCAGTTACAACAACTTTTTCACCACGATCAGCTAATGTTTCAGTAACAATATCCGTAAATGTAGTAAGTACTTCTTCACATACTTTTTGAGTATGTCCACTACGATGTGCCATTAATGCGATTAATTCAGTTTTGTTCATTATTTTTCCTCCTTAAAAGTTAATTTATTATAACATATAAACGCTTACATTTGCAAACACTAAAATGCTTATTTTCTCGTTTTATAGGTTAATAAAGTCTTAAAATATTGTTTCTATATGATTTCTTCTACTTTCAAGGTACGATTTAATAATTTTTCTAAAGCATCATCAATGCTTAGCCCTTCAAATAAAACTTCATAGGCTGTATTAATCATTGGTAAATCAATATCATGTTTTACACTTAACTGATGGACAGCATCAATGGTGCGAACACCCTCAATCGTTTGTTTTTCCATATCAAAAACTTGATTTAACGGAACACCCTGTCCGATTTTTTTACCTGCTTGAAAGTTTCGTGAATTTTCACTAGATGCTGTTACGATTAAATCACCAATACCTGTTAATCCAAACGCAGTATCTCTGCGGTCACCCATATGTTCAACAACACGGATGATTTCTAAAATGCCACGACTAATAAGTGCTGCTCTTGCGTTTTCACCTAAACCTAGTCCAGTGCATATACCTGAAATTACTGCAATTGCATTTTTAACCGCTCCGCCAACTTCCGCACCAATCAAATCGTTTGATGTATAAATACGCATGTATTTTGGGTTCGCAAATATTTGTTGAACATTTACTGCAAGGTCTGCATCCGCGCTTGCAGCAACTAAAAGCGTCACTTTTCGTTCAATAACTTCTTCTGCATGTGAAGGTCCTGTAAGTGCTACAAATCCTAAGAGCTTATCGCTATCAATTTCCTCACTTACAATTTCTGAGACACGTTTTGATGTTTCTGGCTCAATACCTTTTGATACGTTAATAAATACAGATTTTGTTTTAAGAACTTTATTTATGTTTTTTAAAACAATGCGCATCGCCTTTGTAGGCACACTCAAAACAAAGTAATTTGCAAAATCTGTTACTTTATTGATATCGTTGGTCGCCTTAATTTTTGGATCTAATGTATTATTGAAAAATGGATGTCTTCCTTGATTGTTGATTGCATCAATATGCTCTGGGTTGATTTCATAAATTAATACATCATGACCATTATCCACTAAAAGTTGCGCGAGTGTTGTTCCCCAAGCACCGCCGCCAATGACACTAATTTTCATTAGTCATTTTTCCTCCTAAGAATAATTTTTATTGGAGTACCTGTAAAATCAATGGCACTTCTAAATTGGTTGTTCAAATATCTTAAATATGAGAAATGGACAAAGTCCGGATTATTTACAAATAAAACAAATGTTGGTGGTTTGATTGCCACTTGTGTTGCATAATTGAAACTTGCTTTACCACGGTTATGAATTGGTGTTGGGTTCATTGCCACGGCATCGTGCATTAAATCGTTTAAAATGCTTGTGGATATCTCTTTTTGATAGTTTGCGTATGCAACATCAATTTCCGAGAAAATTGTGTGAATACGTGATTTTTCAAGTGCAGAGACAAAGACAATTGGTGCGAAATCTAAAAACTTAAAGTTGTCACGTATGTCTTTTTCCATTTTTTGCATTGTCTTATCATCTTTTTCAACGGCATCCCATTTATTGACAACAATAACGATAGCTTTGTTTGCTTCAAAAGCATAACCTGCAACGTGTTTATCTTGCTCAATAACCCCTTCTTCGCCGTCAATAACAATCAAACATATGTCCGAACGATCAATTGCAGTTAACGCTCTTAGTACCGAATATTTATCAACCGATTCATACACTTTACCACGCTTTTTAATACCTGCGGTATCAATAACAACATACTTTTTCCCATCTCTTACAAATGGTGTATCAATTGCGTCTGTTGTTGTTCCTGAGATAGGACTAACAATGACACGGTCATTACCTAAAATTGCGTTTGTAAGTGATGATTTACCAACATTTGGTCGACCGATAATAGCTATTTTAATCGTATCATTATCGTATGGTTCAACTTCATCTTCCATATAACTAATGACTTTATCAAGTAAATCACCGATACCTATGCCGTGTTGTGTTGATATAGCGATTGGTTCATCAAAACCTAATTGATAAAAATCATATGTATTAGCAATTTGATTAATGTCATCAATTTTATTAACTGCTAATATGACAGGTTTATTTGTTCTATATAATGTTTTTGCAATATACTCATCGCCATCAGTTACACCATTTTTGCCATCAACAACAAAAATAATGGCGTCAGCCTCATCCATTGCGATTTGTGCTTGCATTTTAATTTGACTTAAAAAGGGCGCATCAACGACGTCAATGCCCCCTGTATCGATTAGACTAAATCTTCTTGTTAACCAAACGGCTTGTGCATAAATTCGATCGCGGGTAACTCCACTCACATCATCTGTAATTGAGATACGTTCTCCAACAATACGATTAAACAAGCTTGACTTGCCGACATTTGGTCTTCCGACAATTGCGACTGTAAAAGCCATTTATAATCACTACTTTTCTTTTAGTTCTTCTTTAAATAAATCTCCGATAGTTACGTTTGAATTATCGGCATCGTCTTCTAAATATTTTTCATAAGATTCACGAGCTGATTGTTCTAAGATACGACGGATTGATAATTTTAATACCCATTGGTTTTTATTAACATCTGTGACTACTGCCTCAACTTCATCGCCGACTGCAAAGTAGTCTTCTGCTTTAATGCGTTCAACAGCTAATTCAGATGCTGGAATTTCACCTGTAACACCTTGTACTTCAACTTTAAGTCCATCTTTATCAACTTCTTGAATTACTGCTTTTACTACTTCACCACGTTTAACCGTTACGTTTCTCCATGGATTCTCTTCTAAAGCTTTTCGGCTTAAAGCAATTCTTTCTTTTTTCTCATCTAAACTTAAAATTGCTAAAGTCACTTCATCACCAATTTTAACGTGTGCATCAAAATTATCGTTTGGATTCCATGAGAATTCATTTTTGTGTAACAAGCCACGAACATCGCGCTCTAATTCAACAATAATACCAAATGGTAATTTTTGATGAACAGTACCCGTTACTGTATCGCCAACTTTATGGTTTTCGTAAAATACTTCATATGGCGTTTTTTGTAAAGCTTTAATGGATAAATCGAGACGATTACCCTCTTTTTTAATAACTTTAACAGTTACTTCTTGATCCATATTTAGTACATCTTGAATTTTATCTATGCGATAATGTGAAACTTGTGAAATACGTAATAAACCAACGATATTTTTAAATTTAATTGTTGCTGCATGATCTTCTAGTTTACTTACAACGCCAGTTAATACATCACCTGTATTAATGCTCTCAAGTTCTTCTTGACGCTCTTGAAGACGTCGTTCGTAAGCTTCTTGACGTTCACGCTCAAAAATAGCTTTACGAGAAGCAACAATTCTTAACATTCTGCCACGTCTTTGAGCCTCAATGATATTTACTTCTAATGATTTTCCTTTTAATGAATCTTTTTCGTTAACTAACTCATGATCCAATAATTTATATGGTAGGAATAATTCGTGTTCTAAGTAAAATAAAACTAAACCTTTTTCTTCAACGCGACGTACCTTTGCGAAAACTGTTTCTTGGCTTTCAACTAAAGCTTCAATTTTTTTGAAGTTTTCATCCTGCAACAATGGTAGTCTTGACATTAAGATTTGTACAGGTTCTTCCGTACGGATACTTTGAATGCGGGCAGTAACTTTATCGCCTTCAGAGATATGGCCGACAAAAGATTCAAGTGATGGGTCGCCGTAATTGTCTAAGTGAATTTTTCCTTCTGTAATGTATTGAATGTCAAGATATATTGTATTTGGCTCAACCTTTACGACTGTACCTTCAACAATATGACCTCTTTTTAATTCTTTGTCTTTATAAACCATAACCATGCTCCTTTTTTACGATATCTATTATTTTCATTACGACTTCGTCAATCGTTAAGTAAGTTGTATCTAACACTATTGCATCATCTGCTTTTCTAAGTGGTGATTCTTTTCTTGTAGAATCTTTGTGATCGCGTACTCTAATTTCCTCTATGACATCATCCATGCGTTCAATGCGACCTTTGCGTAAGTATTCACCATATCTTCGTTTCGCGCGCTCTAAAACATCTGCGGTTAAAAATATTTTCACATCAGCATTTGGCAATACGACAGTTCCGATATCTCGACCGTCCATGACAACTTTTTCACCTTTTGCTGCGTTTCTTTGAATATCAACCATTTTATGTCTAACATAAGGATGAGCCGATACTTGGGAGACATTCGATGTCACTTGATCACTTCGAATTAAGTTAGAAACATCGTTGCCGTCTAAATAGATGGCATCATTTACATACTTGATATCTGTTGTCTCTAAAAATACGTAGGCGCTTTCGTCAGCTAAATCAATGTTCTTTTCAATGGCTGCTAGCGTAACTGCACGATACATTGCGCCCGTATCAATATGAATAAACTGTAGGTTTTCAGCAACCAAAGCACTTATGGTGCTTTTTCCAGAACCTGCAGGTCCATCGATTGCTATATGAAATTGTGACATACTTTTCCTCCACGCACATTCTATTATATCATCTTTTCGAAACTTTTAAAAGTTTCTAAGCGTTTTTTTTGGCATATAGCGTCTTAATTTCATGTATTGTAAGACGTCTATATCCGCCACGTTTAATCCCCTCAATATGTAAATTTTCGTAACTTAAACGTGTTAACTTCTTCAATGGGTGTCCCATTGCTTTGGTCATATAACCTATTTCTTTGTTTGCACCGCTATGTTTGAAATATAACAGTGTTGTTTTACCATTTTTATCAAGTTCAATTATACGTACTTCAAGTGGTTTTATAAACCCATGCTTTGTTTCAATACCTTTTCTTAGTTGACGTACTTTTTCTTTTATAACAATACCATCAACACGAGCATTAAAAGTTTTAATAATCGCCTTACTTCCAGTAAGTACTTTTGTTAAGTCTCCATCATTAGTAATTATTAAAGCACCTTGTGCCGTGTAATCTAGTTTATCGACGGGATATAGTCTTAAATGTATGAGATCTTCTGTTAATAAAGTTTCAACACCAGGTCGATTTTTTTCATCGGTATATGTTGAAAGAATGCCAGAAGGTTTATTAACAAGAAAATAATATTTTTTTTCTTGTTCAACAATTTTGTCATCAACAGTGATAAGATCTTCTTTTCCGACTTTAAATCCTAATGTGTTTACGATAACACCGTTGACTTTGACGCGTCCTTCTAAAATTAGTTCTTCTGCTTTGCGTCTTGACGCTATATTTGATTGTGCTAAAACCTTATTCAATCTTTCCATATTTTCACCATTATCATTATAACATAACTATACAAACTTATTCACCGAATAATTCGGTTTTGACATAAAAACAAAAAAAATAAGCATTACGCTTACTTTTCTCTAGAAACATAGCTTCCATCGTATGTTGAAACGATAATTCTCTCGCCTTGTTCGATAAATAAAGGAACTTTTACGAGTAAACCTGTTTGCATGATTGCATCCTTCATAGCGTTAGTTTTTGTATCACCTTTAACTCCAGGAACTGTTTCTACAACTTCTAAAACAACTTTTTCTGGTAAAATCACACCTAGAATTTCACTATTGTTGTAATACATAACTTCAACACTTAAGCCTTCGTAGATGTATTTTAATTCATCACTAATTTGGCTTGTTGGTAATTCAATTTGCTCATAGTTTTCTGTGTTCATGAATACGTTCATGTCACCGTCTTGATATAAGTATTGCATTGGTGTTTTATCGATTTGTGCTTTTTCCACCTTAACACCCGCGTTAAATGTATAATCAATAACGCCGCCAGTTCTTAAATTTCTTAATTTTGTACGAACGAATGCTGCACCTTTACCTGGTTTAACATGCATAAATTCGATAATTTGATAGATGTTTCCTTCATGAACAATTGTTAACCCTGTTTTAAATTCATTTGTTCCAATCATTTTAATATCTCCTTACTTGTTTAAAATACGGTTTATTATACACTATTTATATTCTTGTTTGCAACTTTTTAATTATATATTCTATTGCTTCTTCATAACTTTTTTCTTGTTTTCCACTAAATTTTGCATGACAAACATCGGAAATATAGTTTATTTTACGAAAAGACTCACGATTGTCAACATCCGATAAATGAACTTCAACTTTTAAGTTATCCAATGTTTCCAGTGCATCCCTAATTGCGATACTCGTATGCGTATAAGCTGCAGCGTTTATAAGTACAGCATCATATTCAAATGCTGTTTGAATAATCTCAACCAAATCTCCTTCGAAATTCGATTGATAAAAAGTAAAATCAATAGCTTCATATTTTTTAGTTAGATGAACAAAAAGCTCATCTTGTGTCATACGTCCATAATGATTTTTATTTCTTTTTCCCAATATATTTAAGTTTGGTCCATGAATGACAAGAACGTTCATAAAATGCCCTCTTTATCTAAGATTTCAATAATATCTTCACATACATTTTCAAGTGTTTTATTGTTAGAAACAATAACATCTGCAAAGTCTAAATATTTTAAAAATCGTTCTTCATAAAGTGAATCTAATGTTTTTGTTTTGAGTAGTGGGCGTTCGTAATCTGTTTCAAGACGCTTTCGAATAATTTCAATATCTGTATCAATATAAATTTTGAACCCATTCATAAACGCTTTATTTTCACGTTTTGTTACAATGCCACCACCGCATGAAATAATGACATTATCTTCATTAATTTGTTTTAGCGCTTCCGTCTCTAAATTACGAAATGCATCAATTCCTAATTTTTCGATAATTTCTTCAACAAACATTAAGGCATTTTTTGCAATCTCGTCATCTAAATCAATGACTTTTCGATTCAATTTTTTTCCAAGGTCTCTTGCAATGGTTGATTTACCACTACCTGGCATTCCAATTAAATATATATTCATAGGTCTATTCCTTTAAAAAATCTTCTATTTGTTTTTGAACATGGGTAAATAAATCTTGAGCTAATGCATCAAACATATGAACATGCATTTGATTTTTAAACCATGTTTTTTGGCGTTTAGCAAGCTTTTTGGTTTTATTGATAATTTGTTCTTTTGCTTCTTCTAAACTTATTGTGCCATCTAAATATTGGTCTAATTCACGGTAGCCAATCATATTTAAATGAATACCGCGTTTTCTTAAATCTTCTACCTCTTCAATAAAACCTTGTTCAAGTTGCATATCTAATCGTTTTCTAAAGATATCTTCTTGCATACTACGCTCTAAGTCTAAGTAAATGATGCATGCGTCATATAAAGGTTTATGTTTATTTTGTTTTTTGGATCTTAAGTCATTGTTAAGAGCAAGTTTTAAAGCACTTATGAGTCTTCTTCGATTAAAGCGATCGATTTCAATGTATGGATCAAGTTTAATTAATTCTTCAAAAAGTTCATCATTCGTAAGTTCTTCTAAGTTAACAGATATTTTTTGTTCGTTAAACTCATAATCAAACAATGTTGATTGAATGTATAAACCTGTACCACCAACGATGAGTGGTAAATCGATTACCTCAATTTTTTCTCGTGCTAACTTTTGATAATCATACACCGTTTTCAATTCTTTTGGATCAAAGATATCCAGTAGATGATGAGGAATAAGCTTTTGTTCATCAACACTTACTTTGGCCGATCCAATATCAAGCCCTTTGTAAAGTTGTACACTGTCACCATTAATAATTTCAGCTTGAAATTTTTTTGCAATTTCAAGCGACAACTTTGTTTTTCCGGATGCTGTTGGTCCAACAATAACTAATACTTTTTTCATCATACAATTCGCCTAAACATTTTTTCAATATCGGTATGACTAAGTTTTATAATTGTTGGTCTGCCATGTGGACAGTGATACGGGTTTTCACAAGTTCTTAAATCATTGACTAGTCGTATGATTTCTTCATAACTTAAACGTTGATTTGCCTTAATTGAAGTTTTGCAACTGCGGTCTTTTGCTAGTTGGTCTTTTAAAATTGATACATCGATAATACCACGATCCTTTAGCATTTCTAACATTGATTCAATCATGATATCCACTTCGAGGTCTTTAACAAATGCAGGTAGTGCAATAACATCCTCGTTATGGAATTTAAAGCCATATTGATTAAAAATTTTTTCATAAGATTTTAAAATTTCAAAATCAGCACTTGTAAGCTTTAGCGGCATACCAAAAAGCAAATTACGTGAAACAAATACAGGTTTCTTAAATTTATCTTGATAATATTCATAACGTATACGCTCTTGAGCAGCATGTTGGTCAATTAAATACAAACCTTCTTCGTTTTGGAATAATAAATACGTTCCTGCAAATGTACCTACATAATCAAATGCAGGGATTTTTTCTTTAGGCGTACGTATGTCAAGACTTTCTTCTATTTTAATTTTTGGCTCTATTTCTTGTTTTTCATATGTATCCATGATTTGCATTTGAGCATTAAAATCTAATGTTTGCTGATTAAAACTTTCCATGTGCTTAAATCGCTCAACCTTGTCCATTTGACTTGGAATATCAACCGGGCGATTCAATGCTTTTTTAATAAAGTTTTCGATATGATAAGAAAGTAGTGATTCATTTACAAACTTAATTTCTAACTTTTGTGGATGAACGTTTACATCAATCAACGTTGGGTCAAGTGTTAAATGTATCATCGCGATTGGATAACGATTTGTCATCAAATACGATTTATAACCATCAACAACAGCTTGAACTAGACTGTAATTTTTAATGTAACGACCATTTACGAAAAGTGAAATATCACGTTTATGTGAACGTGTTACTGATGGATGTATCAAATATCCATGGAACTTAATTTTTTGGAATGTTTCCTCAAATGTCGTTAAATTTGCGAGAACATTTTTTCCATAGATTGATTGAATGAGTGTTTCATAACCATCATTATATGTTTCTTTTACTAATTTATCATCGATAACTAATTTAAATCGTATATTTGGATTTGCTAGTGCCATACGATCAAAAATGTCGATAATTGAGTTTCTTTCCGCCATCTCTGATTTAATGTATTTAAAACGTGCTGGAACGTTATAGAACAGGTCTGTTACAGTTACTATCGTGCCAACATTTAGTGAAGCATATCCGGATTCGATAAAATGTCCACCTTCATAAGTCACATAAACACCATCGGTATTTTTTTGTCTTGTTTTTAAAATAACTTTACTAACAGATTGAATACTTGCAAGCGCTTCGCCACGAAAACCTAATGTCTGTATACGGCTCAATTCATGTTCACTGTATAGTTTTGATGTTGCATGGCGTAAAAACGCGCGTTTGGCATTTTCTAAATTCATACCAATGCCATCATCAATAACTGTAATTTCATTCATACCAAAATCTTTGATGTGAACTTCGATTGCTGATGCCTTGGCATCGATTGCGTTTTCCATTAGTTCTTTAACGACAGAACTCGGGCGTAAGACAACTTCGCCCGCTGCAATCATATTCGCAAGTTTTTCACTCATTATTTTGATATCAGCCATGTTTTATTTTCCTTTTTTAATTTCTTCTTGTAAATATTTCAATTGAATTAACGCCTCAATCGGTGTGAGTTCATTAATATCTATTTTTTCAATCATATCAAGTACATTAAGCTCTGCTTGAGAGATTGGGTTAATTGTCGAAGTTTCTTTATACTCTTCATAGTTAAATAAATCAAAGACAACACGTTTTTTATCTTTTTCAAGATTTGCTAAGATATCTTTACTACGTTTAATTAAAACTTCAGGTAAGTTTGCAAGGCTTGCAACTTGAATACCGTAAGACTTATCGGTTGGTCCTTCTTCAATTTGATGTAAGAAAACCATTTTGTTTTTTTCTTCACGCGCTTTAACGTGTAAATTTTTCAAGCGCTTAAGTGTTTGTTCAAGTGCGGTCAATTCATGATAGTGCGTTGAAAACATTGTTTGAGCTTGAATAACTTCGTGAATATACTCAATCATTGCTTGTGCAAGTGCCATACCATCGTATGTTGCCGTACCACGACCAATCTCATCAAACATAATGAGAGAGTCTTTAGTTGCGTTCATAAGTGCTTCATTCGACTCCACCATTTCAACCATGAATGTTGATTTTCCACCAGCTAGGTCATCACTTGATCCAATACGCGTAAATAGTCCATCATAAATTTTAAGATTAGCTTCTTTTGCAGGAACAAACATACCAATTTGTGCTAAGTAAACGATTAACGCATACATACGCATATATGTAGACTTACCACTCATATTTGGTCCTGTTATTAAGAAAACTTCACCAGGTTTCATAATAACATCATTTTCAATGAACTTTGTGAAATGCTCAACTACTGGGTGTCTTCCGTTTTTTACAATAACTTCAGATCCGTTAAATGTTGGTCGAACATACTGATTTTTACGTGAAACAAATGCACAAGATAAGTAATAATCAATATCTGCTATTTTACTACTTAAGACTTGAAGTGAGTGTGTGTATGATTCAACAACATCACGAATTTCTTTAAAAATTTCGTACTCTAGCGCAACACTCTTTTCTTTTGCATGTAATAAATCATCTTCTTTTTTCTTTAAAACGTCGGAAATGTAGCGTTCGCTATTAGCAAGCGTTTGTTTACGTTCATAGCCGTGCTCTTCTAAAACAAGATGCATTGCACCTTTAGAAACTTCAATATAATAACCAAAAACACGGTTATATCCAATTTTTAATGTTTTAATTCCGGTACGTTCACGTTCCTCTTCCTCAAATGTTTTTAACCATTCTTCACCTGAACGACTGAGCATTCGGTAATGATCAAGTTGTTCATGATAGCCATCCTTAATGATGCCACCTTCTTTGATTGTAAGTGGTGGATTTAAGGTAATGCTGCGTTCTAGTAGATGCGCAAGGTCTTCGTGAGCGTCTAAATCATTGGCAAGTTTATGAATGATTGGATCCTCATCTTTTAACAAAAATGCCTTTAAACTTGGAATTTGAAGTAACGTATCTTTTAATTGTTCCAAGTCTTTAGCGTTTGCACTGGAATAACCAACACGCGATACAATTCGATTAATATCGTATATATATTTAAGCGAATCCTTAATTGCCTCTTTTTGAGAATGCTTTAAAAATGATTCAATATATTCAAGTCGTTCTTCGATAAGAGCTTTATCAACAAGCGGATAGTTTAAAATATGTCTTAGTTTACGCGCACCCATAGCCGTTTCGGTTTGGTCTAATTGTTTTAGCAAGGTTGTTTGCGGGTTGTTTGTTTGTGACTCTAAAATTTCCAAGTGTTTTTTAACACGAAAATCCACATTCATAAAATGTTGTAATTTCACTATTTCAAAAGGTTTAAAGTGATTAAATGTTTGATATTGAGTCGCTTCTAAATAGCTTAACAAATGGTCTGCACCACGTTTATTAAGTGCAGGCAAGTGCTTTGTAAGTTTATTGTCATGTCCTGATATTTTATTAAATATTGTATGCGATACTTCGTGATCTGCAAAGTATGCCATAATATCGTCATCCATTTTTTTAGCTAAAATAACTTCTCGGATTTTTAAAGACTCAATTAAATCTAAAACTTGTTTTTTATTTAATCCATCTGATAAATAAGCTTCACCCGTTGAAATATCAACGTAAGTTAATTGAAAGCCCGTTTCGATAAAAGTAAGACTCGCAATATAGTTGTTTTCACTTTCTTTTAAAATATCTGATTCGAAAATCGTCCCTGGCGTAATTAAGCGTACAACTTTTCGCTCGACTAATCCTTTACCAGGTTCGGTTACTTGTTCGGCAACAGCAATTTTAAAACCTTTTTCTACTAATTTTTGTACATAAGGTCGCATTGCATGATGTGGAACACCACACATTGGAACCTTATTCCCCGCGTCTCTAGACGTTAAAGCAATTTCTAAAACTTTTGATGCGATAATAGCGTCATCAAAAAACATTTCATAAAAATCACCTAATCTAAAAAAGACTATCGCATCTGCGTAGTCTTCTTTGATTTTTAAGTATTGTTGCATCATCGGGGTGTATGATGTCGTATTTTTTTCTGTCATATAAACTTGCCCCCTCTAAAAAATATAGAACTAAATTAAGTTTCTAAATGCGTCAATAATTTTTGTATAAAAACTTGTTTCGCCAAACGCTGAAAGCATAAATGCGTGTACGAATAAGGCAAACAACAATGAAACTAAAACGATAAATGCCATTTTAATTAATAGCCAAACAATTTTACCTACAATATTTCTTTCAATAAATAATGGTTTCATATGTGCCTCCTATTAAAATATTAAATCCCAGAATTTTTTAAACAGATTAATAATTGATTTAATTCCATTTAAAACACTCTTTACAAATGCATGATCATCCCAACCAATAACTTTAATTAACACATAAAGTCCTACTAAGAAAATCATGGATAAAGCAAACAATACAAGTAAGTTCGCAAGAACCATGAAGAATCTTCCTACACTACGTTTTTCTCTTACCTTAGAGGCTACAACTGGTGCACTAGATGATTCTGCACTATGAGTTTTAGATATTTTTTCTGGTTTGAAGGCATTTTGGCGAACTTTATTAAATTCTTTTCGAGTACCAACATATGTTGCAGTGTTGATAATATATGGTGTTTTGTCAACAACTTCTTCTTCAACTGAAACAACCACTTCATCAATAACTTCATCTTCAATGACTTCTTCAACGACTGTTGGTTCAACAAGTGGTAAATCGTCTTCAATTACAACTTCTTCAGTAATAATTTCTTCACTTACTGGTTCTACTTTAACCTCTTCTACGATTTCTTCTATTGGTTCTTCCTTTACTTCTTCGATAATCTCTTCTACAATCGGTTCTTCAATTTCCTCTAGGGCTTCACCAATTTCTTGAACTTCTAAATCATATGAAGCTTCACTGGATGGTTCGTAGTATGCTTCTTTTGTTTGATTTGCATTTGCAAGAACAAATTCAATAACTTCTTCTTTTTTAAGTTCAGTAGAAGCCTTAATATTATGGTCTTTTGCAAATCTTTGCATGATAATTACAGACATATCTTTAATTTCTTTTTCAAGTTTATCTGTTAATTCACCACGGTCTTTCAACTCTCCTAAAATAATTTCAGCAAGTTGAGCTTTTTTAAGACGTCTTGGAACGTCAACTTTATATTTTGATCCTAACTCACGGATTTCATTAACCGTAGAGCTTTTATATAATACTGGACGAATTTTTTCTAATGACTGGCCATCGATGGTATTCGGTTCATCAAAGAAAATTGAATTAATTGTCTCATTGTATGTTTTTGTATGGTACAATTTATCATTTTCTTCAGAAAAAGCTAATTCAAACAATTGCTCTAAATCGATTTTTGAAATGCTCTTTTCAATCATGTAATCAATAAGTTTGATCCATAAAGTTTCATAATAGTTTAAATTAATTGTTTGTTTATCGTAAAAAATGAGCAGGTTTTCTAGTTGTAATTCTGTAAATTCATTAAACCAAGAGAGTCTATAGTTCAGTTCGTCTGCTAAAGTTCTGCGTTCATAACGTGTTTTTTGAACTTGATCACGCAAAACATCCTTCAATACACCAATTCTTAGTGCACGAGGAAAGGTAAATCCAATTTTTGAAAAGAACTCCGTAACTTTTTTAGGGTCTAAATAAATGAGTTTATTTAAGACATCTACTAAAACATACTCTTTTTTTGAAGTAACAATAATACTTTCTTTAGTTAAGTTAGACATAGAATACCTCCATTTTTTTGGCCATTATATATATAATGATATATTTTTTTAGCATTTTTATCAAGGCTTTTCGAAATTATCCGATGTTTTTCTAAAAAAACATCAAAAATACTCATTTTATATCAACAAGATCTTCATTAATGCCATCTTCTAATGTTTGAACAACATATTGAATCATATCGTTTATTTGAAGTTGGAGCTGAAAATACTCAGCCAATAATGGATAAGATTCAATTTCTTCTATTTTTTCATTGTAGGCTTTTTCATAAGATTCAATTAAATGCGGTTTTTCAATCTTACGTGCGTTAATCATTTGTTTTTGAATTTGCTTCAACTCATTGATTTGACGTGTTAACTGTTTATTGTCGTTAATTATTTTTTCCAAAACTTGATACCGTTTTACGGATTCATGATTTTTAATTTTCTCAAGAAATTGTTCCTTGTGTTTCAAAATATCACTTACTTTCTAAATGAATTGTCTTTATTATTTTTTTGTCAAGATCAAGGAACACGGCATTTAATTGTTTGTCGCCCACTTCCGTTTCATTTGGTCTTGCAAAACCTTTTAGGAATCGATCGATAACGATATCTTTTTTTACGCCAATAACGCCATTTAATGCTCCAGTCATTCCAACATCGGTAAGATAAAGTGTTCCCTTTGGTAAAATTCTTGCATCATTCGTTTGGATATGTGTATGTGTGCCTACAATTGCATGCACACGGCCATCTAAATAATGTCCTAACGCAACTTTTTCACTCGTCGCTTCTGCATGTACATCGACAAAGATGTAATCAGCTTTTTCTTTATTTAAGATACTGTCAATTATGGTAAAAGGATTTTCTATATTCGGATTCATAAAGACACGCCCTAATACATTGATAATTAATAATCTCTTTTGATTAAAATTAATAATTTTATAGCCTTTACCTGGCGCATCAACAAAATTTGCGGGTCTAACAATATTACTTTCTTCTATAAATGTATTGAGTTCACTATTTCCCCATACCCAGTTGCCCATTGTAATAGCATGTACGCCAGATTTCATAAGTTCCTTATAAATCTTAAGATTGATGCCGCGGCCGTGATGCGCATTCTCTCCATTTACAATTAAAATATCTGGATTTAGTTCATGTTTTAAACTTTGGATTTTTTCATTATAAATTTGTAATCCTGGGTTTCCATATATATCACCAATAAATAAAATTTTCACTTGTTCTTCCCCTTTTTATGATAAAAGAGGTTTTACCCTCTTTTATTTTGCAGTATCTGTAGCTCTAGTTTCACGTATTACAGTAACTTTAATCGTTCCTGGATATGTCATACGTTGCTCGATTTGTTCTTTAATTTGTCGTGCTACTTTAAAAGTTGATAAATCATCAATTTTATCTGGTTTAACGATGACTCGCACTTCACGACCAGCTTGGATTGCATAAGATTTTTCAACACCTTCAACTTCATTAGAAATTTCTTCTAATTGTTGTAGACGTTTCATATAGTTTTCCATGGACTCACTACGAGCACCTGGTCTTGCTGCACTTAATGCATCGGCAGCAGCGACTAAAACAGCGATAATTGATTCAGGTTCTTTATCGCCATGATGTGATGCGATTGCATCCAATACTTCCTTTGGCTCTTTATATTTGCTTGCAATATTGTAACCAATTTCAACGTGACCACCTTCAATTTCATGGTCAACAGCTTTACCGATGTCATGCAGTAAACCAGCTCGACGTGCGATAATTTCATCTTCTCCAATTTCAGCTGCAAGTTTCCCAGCTAAGAACGCAGTTTCAATAGAGTGTTTAAGTACGTTTTGTCCGTAACTTGTTCTAAAACTTAGTCGTCCTAAGAGTTTAATTAAGTCTGGATGTATGCGTCCTACACCAACTGTAAAGACTGCTTCTTCACCGGCTTCACGGATGAACGTATCAACTTCGGCACGTGATTTTTCAACCACTTCTTCAATTCTGCCCGGATGAATTCTTCCATCTGAAACTAATGTTGTTACCGCGCGTTTGGCAATTTCGCGGCGAATTGGATCAAATCCACTTAAAACGACTGCTTCTGGTGTATCGTCGATAATTAAATCAACACCTGTTAAGGCTTCGATTGTACGAATATTACGGCCTTCTCTACCAATGATACGGCCCTTCATTTCATCGTTTGGAATATCAACGACGGATACTGTTCGTTCGCTTGTCGTTTCGCTTGCATATTTTTGCATTGCTAATGCTAAAAGTTCTTTAGATTTTGCTTGTACTGTGAACTTAGCATTTTCTTCCTCTTCCCGTATATATACAGCAATTTCATCTTGTAATTCGTTTTTAACGCGATCCATGATGATTTGTTTTGCTTCATCAACAGAAAGATTGGAAATTTCAATAAGTTTTAATTCTTGTTCTTTCAGCAATTCTTCCACTTTGCTATTCAATTGTTCGAGTTGCTCTCTTCGTTCATCTAAACGTGACTCTCTTTGAGAAAGCGCAAACTCTCTTTTATCGAGATTTATTGCACGGTTATTTAATGACTCTTCACGCTGAGTTACTTTATTTTCTAAAGTAACAACAACTTGGCGTCTTTCACGCATGTCATTTTCAAAGTCTTTTCGGAGCGCAAATATTTCTTGTTTAGTTTCTAATATAGCTTCTTTTTTGGCTTTTTCGGCCTCTTTTTTGCCTTCTTCAACAATTTTTTGAGCTGCTTCTTTTGATGCTTTTATACTTTTTTCATGCTGCCAAACACGAATAAAGTAACCTAGTACACCAAAAACAATTGCAGCTAGCAAACCGGAGATGATTGCTGCAGTTACATTCAATACTACTGGTTGTAGCATTATCTCACCTCCATTTATTTTATTTAATTCATATAATTAAATTTATTAACAAACTCATTTGATATTTCTATCATGATAATTATAACTTAAAAAGGCTCTTTAAGTCAATGTATAAATACAAATGCGTTGATAAAACTTAAATATTCTTTTGATATCATCGTTCTCATTCTTTCTTAGATTTTCATGAAATATTTTCATTTATGAATTTTTTTAGTTATTTATTCAGCTTTCTTATTAA
>DUPY01000026.1 GCA_012838065.1 Acholeplasma sp.
TCAATACATTTTAAAGCGTGATAAGATGGATTTAAAATCAGTAGTTGAAGTAACGGTTGATTTACATATTGATGAATCTACAAAAACTTATTATTTTAATGTTTTGGCAACCCTTGGTATTGAATCACTTAGTTTAGATGAAACAATGCAAATTTTAAAGGAAGCTGAAAGGCGTTGTCCAGTAGCGAAGATGTTAGATAAAAATTATATGTCATTAAATGTTGTTAAATACGAGGAGTTAAATGATTGAGTTTCATAATGTCAGCAAAAAAATAAATAACAACTTTCAAATTCATGACCTTGATTTCAAAATAGAAGATCAAGGTGTTTTTGGTATCGTCGGTAAATCAGGCTCTGGTAAAACAACCATACTAAACTTACTAACCGGCCAATTAGAAGCTGATGAAGGCGAAATCACCGTTTACGGAAAATCGCTAGCATTTTCTAATAAATTCGAACGTCGAGAATACTTAAAAAAAATCGGCTATGTTTTTCAACATTTTAACTTGTTATCAAATTTAACAATCATTGAGAATGTTATGTTACCTTTAAAAGTTCACCATATTGAAAAGAATGAGCGTTACAAAAAAGCTTATAGTTTGCTAGAATATGTAGGGCTAAAAGATGCCATAGATAAATACCCACATGAATTATCGGGTGGTGAACAACAAAGAGTAGGCATTGCGCGAGCACTCATAAATGATCCTGAGATTTTACTTTGCGATGAAATGACAAGTGCACTTGATTTAGAAATTGCATACGATATTTTAAAACTACTTAAAAATATTTATTTAGACCGTAAAATGACCATTATTTACGTGACACATGATTTAGAAATAGTTAAAAAAGTGTGTTCAAAAATATTAGTTCTTGAAAAAGGAAAAGTTCAAAACATTTTAGATTTAAAACATGAACCGTTTAACGATGACTTTGAACTACATTATGATTTAACTATAAAGGAGACGTTAACATGAATTACATTGAAACATTCGTCTTCTTTAAAGATAAATTACTAAAAGGTGCGTATGAAACACTTTTTATGGTCTTTGTTTCTGTATTTATTGGTATCGCACTTGCAATTCCAATAGCTATCTATATTTATGAAACAAGACATTCGGACAAGAAGTATTTAAAAGTTATAAATAGTATTATTGGAGCTATCGTCAATACGATACGCTCAATACCGTTTTTAATCTTTATTGTTGTTGTAATGCCCGTATCGTTTTTTATCATTGGGACAAGTTTTGGGATGTACGCGTCCATCGTACCATTATCAATTATTGCGTTTGCATTATCAACAAAATTTATTGAACAATCTTTACTTACAATTAAACCTAGTTTGACACAAACTGCATTTATTATGGGCGCAAATAAGTTTCAAACGTATCGACACTTTTACTGGGTTGAAATACGTCCACATTTAATTTTAGGATTAACGACAATGATCATCAGTGTTGTTTCATACTCAAGCGTAATGGGAACAATTGCAGGTGGTGGATTAGGTGATCTTGCTATACGCTATGGCTACCAGGAATATCACCCAAAATTAATGATTATTGTTTTAATATTGATGTTTATAATTGTGCAAATCATACAACAAACAGGAAACATACTTGCAAAATATTACGATAAGCAAAAGAAAAGAGGTATACAATGAAAAAAATAATTATTATAATGACTTTAGCAATGGTATTCGTTTTAGGCGCATGCGCTAAAAAAGACACTAGTAAGACAATTCGAGTGGCAACCGCGTTTTATCCAATGGCAGACCTTCTGGAGTTAATTCGTGAAGATCTAAAGGCAGAAGGATATACATTAGTTGTAACAGACTTTAATAACGACTATGTGGCACCGAATATGGGTCTTATGAGAAACGAATTTGATGTAAATATGATTCAACATGAGCACTTCATGGAAAACTTTAACGCAAGTAATAACGGTGATTTGAAAATCGTTATGCCAATTTACCATGCAACATTTGCGTTATACTCGAAAGATTATACAAAAGTTGAAGATATCCCAAATGGTAGTGAAATTACATTACCAAACGATGAAACAAACTTAGGGCGCGCACTTCATTTACTTCAAGATGTGGGTTTGATTACGTTAAAAGAGGGTGTTGGTCCGTTTGCAAAACTATCAGATATTGAATCGAATCCTAAAAATTTAGTTTTAGATAACCAAGTGCCTTTAAACCAATTATCGAATAAATATAAAGAATCACGTTTAGCTGTGATGTATCCTACCTATGCTAGAAACTTAGAACTTGTAGGAAATGCGGAAAGATTATACGTGGAAGTATTAAGTGAACGTACAGAAAGTTTTGCAATATCACTTGTTACACGCGAGGCTTTATTAGAATCTGAAAAAATAGAACTTCTTAAAAAATATTTAAGTACGGAAAAAGTAAGAAATTTCTTAATTGAAAATTACGCTTGGGCATCAACGCCTGCAATGTAGGTAATTATGAAGAAAATTATTGAACACGAAATAACTGAATCGATAAGAATTAATAAATACTTAAGTGAATCTGGGTATTGTTCAAGACGACAAGCCGATCGTTTAGTTAATGAAAATCGCGTTAAAATTAACGGCGAACTTGCTGTTGTGGGCTCTAAAGTATTTCCTAATGATGTTGTAACTGTTGACGATGAAGTCCTTGAAATAGAGGATGAAAAAGTATACATTATGCTTCATAAACCATTAGGCATAACGTGTACGACAGATTTATCTATTGAAGGTAATATCGTAAGTTATATGAATTATCCAAAACAGATTTTTCCGGTAGGTAGACTAGATAAAAATTCAAGCGGACTCATTTTATTGACAAATGACGGGAATATCGTTAATAAAATACTACGTGCAAAATATGGCCATGAAAAAGAGTATATTGTTACTGTAGATAAAGATATTCCGGATAGTTTTATTAAAAATATGCAGGAAGGTGTCTTGATTTATAATCAAAAAGCCCACATGGATGTTTATACGAATCCATGCAAAGTCACACGATTATCAAAGGATACCTTTAAAATTATTTTAACTCAAGGTTTAAATCGCCAAATTAGACGTATGACAGATGCTCTCGGCTTTAAAGTTATAAAGCTTAAACGCATTCGTATTATGAACTTAGAACTTGGTGATTTAGAATACGGCAAATGGCGATATTTAACTATCGATGAGTTAAAAAAACTTAATGACACATTCAAAAGAGCAAATCACTTTTAAAAATACCTATAGGGGTATATAATTAAAGTGTCTAATGAATATGGAAAGAAGGGATAAAAATGCAAATCAATTTACAACATGTACCCAAAACTTCATATGTAGATTTAGAAGTCTTATATGACACAGTCATCGTTGGTGGTGGACCTGCAGGGTTTAACGCTGCACTCTATGCAAAACGTAAAGGATTAAAAACATTACTAATTACGCACGATGTTGGTGGTCAGCTAGAAAACACATCCATTGTTGATAATTATTTGGGCTTTCATACAATTGATGCAAACGATTTAACAAAAGCCTTTCTAGATCACGTAAAATCACTTGAAGTGCCAATTATTACGGAACAATATATTCGTAAAATTGAAAAGAAAGACGGAATATTTTATCTTTCAATGGCAAATTTTGATATGGTACAATCAAAAACGGTTGTTATAGCAACCGGAGGTTCACATAAAAAATTAGGAGTTAAAGGTGAAGATGAATTCGCAAATAAGGGTGTTTCATATTGTGCAATATGTGACGCACCATTTTATAAAGATAAACACGTCTTAGTTGCTGGTGGTGGAAACAGTGCAGTTGAAGCTGCTATCGACTTATCAAAATGGGCCACGAAAGTAACCATCGTTCAACGTTCAGTCTTAAGAGCTGATAAAATCTTAATCGATAAAATGAATGAAATTGATAACATCAGTGTCATTTTACAAACAAGTATTAAGGAAATCATCGGTTCTATAACGATGGAAGGTGTTAAAACAATAAACAATCAAACATTAGAAGAAGGCTATATCGAAGCAGATGGATTGTTTGTTGAAATTGGAACACTTCCTAACAGTCTACTCGTTAAAGATTTAGTTGAACTTAACGGTTATGGTGAAATTATAGTAAACAGTAACCAAGAGACATCATTAGAAGGCATGTATGCAGCAGGTGATGTCACAAATGAGCCATTTAAACAAATTATTATTGCAGCTTCTGCAGGTGCAAAAGCTGTATTATCATTAGACCAATATTTAAAAACAAAGAAATAGGAGCCAAAAATAATGGAAAAATTAATGAGTCAAGATGTTGAAAAACAAATTAAAGATATATTAAGCAACATGATTCAACCGGTAAAACTTGTATTATTTACAAGAGTGAGTAACGAACCAAGCGATTTAACTGAACAATTGCTTGGAGAACTAAGTGCTTTAAATAACAAAATTCAATTAGAAGTACACGATATTAATATCAAAGCTGATTTAGCAAAAACATATGATATTACTGATGCACCAAGCTTCGTTATTTTAGACCATAATAATGAAGATCGTGGTGTTAAGTTTAGTGGTATTCCACTAGGTCACGAAATCAATTCATTGCTTTCTGCAATCATGGAAATGTCAGGTGTTGACTTTGGATATGATTCAGAGTTAATCGAAAAAATTAAAAAAATCGATAAACCTGTAAACATCAAAGTATTTGTCACAATGAGTTGTCCTCATTGCCCCGGTGCTGTACAAAGTGCACATCGCTTAGCAATGTTAAATGATAACATTAAAGCAGAAATGATTGAAGCACAAACATATTATGAACTGTCAACAAAATACAATGTTACAGGTGTACCAAAAATTGTTATTAACGATAAATATGAATTGCCTGGTAATCAACCAGTAGAAGCGTTTTTAAAAGAAATTGCTAAAATATAATTTACTACAGTAGGACCTAAAATATTAGGCCCTTTTTATTTGTACGTATCATGTTATAATAGTAACAAGCGAGGTATGTTTTATGGAGAAAGTAAAAAAAACATTAGGTATAGTTAGTATCATTGTTTTAACATTATTAGCATTTTATTTGTTTAATTTATTAAACACAAGTTATCCAAATAATATTTTTAATCGTATTCTAAATGGTGCATTAATTGTTTTAGTTCCAGGAATGATTGCCTTAATTATTGCATATTTAGTTGATCCGTTTAAAGAAAAGTTAATGACAAAATTTAAAATGAATCGTGTGCTTGCAGTAAGCGTTACATTACTTATTTCTGTTATCACCATTGTGGGTTTTGTAGGGTTTATCGGTTATTTTGTTTACCAACAGTCCATATTACTTTATGATTCACTAAAGGGATCAAACTTTTTACTTGAAATTAAAACATGGGCGATAAATAATGGATTGGAAACGGTTTATTTAAAAATTGAAGATTATGTAAATAACTTTGACTTTTTAAGTTTGCTAGGTAGTGGTTCAAATATATTTTCCACATTAAGCAAAACTTTAACAACCATGATATTAGTACCGATTTTCTTGTGGTACCTTCTATATGAAAAAGAAGTTATTTTTACAAGTATCGTTAAAGTTTTTCCTGAAAAATATCATAATGATATTATCAATGTAGGTAAAGAAGCAAATACCGTAACTGTAGCTTATTTTAAGAGTAAGATTGTCTCAATGATGTTTTTATTTGTCGTATTCTTATTTGTATTTTTAGGTTTTGGATTACCTGTCGGTTATGTTATTATGTTTGCATTACTTATTTCAGTACTTGATTTAGTGCCTTATTTAGGGCCTACAATTGGTATGTTAGTTCCAATTATATACATATTTGCAAACCAAGGAGTAAATTTCTTCTATAATCAAAATTTACATGCTGTACCAATTGCTGCAGTATTAATTTTATTGGGTTTAAATACAATCATTCAAGCAATCCAAGGAAACATTGTTATGCCAAAACTGGCGGGTAAATCAATGAAAATTAACCCATTCTTAATTTTAGTATCTATGTTATTCTTTGGAAACATCTTAGGTGTTTGGGGTGTAGTTCTAGCAATACCTATATGTGGTATTTTAATAGTTATTGTTAACTACATGAGACAAATGAATAAAGAACCAATTAAAGTCATTCGCAAAAAGCGCCAAGCAGCAAAAAAAGGTGAACTTGAAGAAAGTAATCAATCCGAGTAAGGATATTTAAAAATAAAGAACGAGAAAAAAGTAAGTGATAAAAAAGAAAAATAAGTGGAGTTATGTATTTTCGTAACTCTATTTTTTTATAGCAGTATTGAGATGTGTTTAAATAAAGTCTACTATACATATTAGATTAAAATGAATTAAAAAATACACAGCGTAATTCTTACAAAGTAAACCGTAAATCTTACATAAAAATGCTTAGTATTTAATACATTATAAAAAAAAGAGCTTGTCTCCAAAATTAAATTGGAGCAAGCTCTAACTACTTTTTTATAAGAACTTTGTCGTATCTTCGATATCAAGTCTTATTGAATCAAAACCAGGTTCCATCGCTTTACCGATTGATATAATTAAAACGGGTGTATAACGATCTGGAAGATTTAAGGCTTTATTAATTTCCTTACGGTTAAAACCACCTATTGCACATGTATCATAACCATGTGATTTAGCAACCAACATGAGTTGCATAGCCAGTAGTCCACCATCGATATAGCCATCTCGATCAAGTATCTCTGTTGTAAACTTTTCTCTATGAATTTTCATATTGTTAATTTGACGGTCTCTTACTTCAAGCGGCATAATACCTTTTTCATAAGCAGTATTATAGATCTTTTCAGCATAATCAAATTTTTGGCGATCACTTGCGATTAATATCATTGCTGATGAAGTTGATAATTGAAGTTCATTACCGTATAAAACAGTTTTTAATTGAGCTTTTGCTTCATCGGATTCAATAACGAACATGCGCGAACTTTGCATATTCATTGATGATGGTGCACGATACGCTTCTTTTAATATTTCAGTAAGTTTTTCTATTGAGATTTTATGATTAGGGTCATAGTTTCTCACAGATTTTCTTTCTAAAAATATATTCATTCGTTGTCTCCTCACTTTCAGTCACATTAACTATTATATCAATCAAATTATTTTTGTGTTGTAAAATGCTTTATCAATGTATCAAAGATATATTCTAAGTGTATTTTTGATATAATAGAAGTCATATGAAAGTAAGGTGTATGTATGACTAAAGAAGCAATCGAAAAATTAGAACAATGGTATTTAGACAATAAACGAGACTTGTCTTTTAGAAAAACGCGTAATCCGTATCATATTTATGTGTCTGAAGTTATGCTGCAGCAAACTCAAGTTGATACGGTTATTCCTTACTTTGACCGTTTTATTGTTAAATATCCAACAATTACTGATCTTGCTAATGCACCTATCGAAGAAGTGCTTAAAATGGTAGAAGGTCTAGGATATTATCGAAGATTTCGTAATATGCATGTGGCGGCAAAAATTATTAAAGATAAATATCAAGGTGATTTTCCAAAAACATACGAAGCTGTTTTGGCGCTTCCAGGGGTTGGAAGATACACGGCTGGCGCCATTATGTCGATAGCCTATAATGAGCCTTATGGGGCTGTTGATGGAAATGTTATACGTGTGCTGTCAAGATTTTATGGTATTGATCTTGATATGCGTAAAGAAAGAAATCGTAAAGTTATTGAAAAACTTAATCAAGAAAACATTGAACGTGCAACACCTTGGATTTATACGCAAGCATTGATGGAATTAGGTGCTACTTTGGTTACTCACAAAAATCATAAAATGCATTTATCTCCGCTTAAGGATTGGTGTTATGCAACACTAAATAATCGTGTTGATGATTTTCCTTTTTTTTCGAAACTTAAGAGTAAGAAGGAAATGATGTATTACGTTTTTATCGTAAACGATGGTGATTGTATACTTTTACGTAGGCGTGAAGAGGAATTATTGCATGGTATGTATGAATATATACAAGTAGAAAGTGAATCTCTTAATTACGCACTTGAATCTTTAGAAAACTTAGGTATTGTAGGAAATGTTACTAACAATTTAGGAACTTATAAACATGTGTTTTCACACATTGTATGGCATATGAATGTTTATGCTGTAGAAGCTATGGAAAATCGTAGTGATTTTATAAAAGTAACATTAGAAGAACTTAAAAAACTTCCTATGGCTACAGCACATAAAAAAATAAAAGTGCGTTAGCACTCTTATTCTAAAAATTCTTTAATTAACGGATTTTTATTAATTGCGATATATAAAGGAACCCCTAGTAATCCTAATACACCAATTTCACCAATTGCAACTGCGGGTATCGATAAATATAATGGTCCTGCAACATATGCGTAGGTTAAAACGAATCCAACGATAATGCCATTTGTAATTGCTGGCCATAAGAAAGATATCACAAGATTTTTTCTTGTTTGATACATAAGGACTGCAGCAAGTGTTGTAGCGAATGTGCCAAAAATAATGTCAAACGGATTCGGTGCTGAAGCAAAGAGGTTACTTAGTAGACAACCAATTGTAAGTCCAAAGACGTTTTTTCGATTAAATAGCGCAAAAATCATCATAACTTCGGCAATTCGAAATTGAATTAACCCAACGTTACCAAAGCTAATTGGCTCGAAAATTTTGACAAGCACAAAATAAATGCTTGCGATCATGGCTTGAATGACCATGTCCTTAATTCTAAAATTTTTCATATAAAACTCCCCTGTTTTTATTTTTATTTGCTGGTTTCCTAGGGTACAGCAAACAACGTATGATATTTTATCAAAAATATGGTATAATTACAAGCGCAAAAGGAAGGATAAAAATGAGTATTAAATTTGAAGTAACACATGTATGTAAACAAAGCGGTGCGAGACTAGGTGTGCTAACGACACCACATGGTACATTTGAGACACCTTTTTTTATGCCTGTTGGCACACAAGCAACTGTAAAAACATTGACAGTCGAAGAAGTAAAAGAAGTTTCTGAAGGCTTAATTTTAGGAAACACTTACCACTTATGGCTACAACCAGGAGCTGACTTAATTGAAAAACACGGTGGTATACGTGGCTTTATGAAATGGGATGGAGCACTACTTACAGATAGTGGTGGTTTCCAAGTATTTAGTTTGTCAAAAATGCGAAAAATCACGGAAGAAGGCGTTCATTTCCGTCATCATAAAAATGGGTCTAAATTATTTTTAAGCCCTGAAGAAGCTATAAAAATACAAGAAAAGCTTGGTGCAGATATTATCATGAGCTTTGATGAATGCCCACCACCATATGCAGATTATGAATACATGAGAAATAGTGTCGAAAGAACACTAAGATGGGCAAAGCGTGGAAAAGACGTCTTATCAACGGATCAAGCATTATTCGGTATTGTACAAGGTGGTCTTGACAAAGAATTAAGAAAACATTGTGCGGAAGAATTAATTAAAATGGATTTTCCAGGATATTCTATCGGTGGTTTATCTGTTGGTGAAACAAAAGAAGAAATGTATGAAATGACGAAATTCTTAAATCCGATTTTACCATTTGACAAACCAAGATATTTAATGGGTGTTGGTGCACCTGAAGATTTAATTGAAAATGTTATTAATGGTGTTGATATGTTTGACTGTGTCCTTCCAACACGAGTTGCAAGACACGGTACAGCCCTTACAACACAAGGTAAAATTGTTATTAAAAACGAAACCTATGCGAAGGATTTTAGCGAATTAGATCCAGAATTAAAAACACCGGTAAGTAAGTATACAAGGGCATATTTAAGACATTTATTTAAGGCAGAAGAATTTTTAGGGATGCGTCTTATTACTTATCAAAATCTTGCTTATCTAAAGCATTTAATGGCAGAAATTAGACAAGCAATCAAAGAAGACCGTCTCTTAGATTATAGAGACGAGATGATGAAGAAAACAAATTACTTTAAATAATAAAGATTTATCTTTATTTTAATGTCCATTTACGATACAATTAAAGTATAGCAAGAAAAGAGGTAAGTAATTTATGATATTTAATGATGATGTTTTTAATCAAAAACCAGTAATCAAAGTAATCGGTGTCGGTGGTGCTGGCGGAAACGCAGTCAATCGTATGATTGAAAATGACGTAAAAGGCGTCTCTTTTGTTGCTATTAACACTGACGCACAAGTGCTTAAAATATCAAAAGCTGAAGAGCGTCTTCAAATCGGTCGTGAATTAACACGCGGATTAGGTGCTGGTGCGAAAGCCGAAATCGGTGAAAAAGCAGCATTAGAATCGATTCGAGATATTGAAGAAGTTCTAAAAGATACAGACATGGTGTTTATTACAGCAGGTATGGGTGGCGGTACTGGTACAGGTGCTGCTCCAGTAATTGCAAAAAAAGCCAAAGAGATGGGTATACTGACAGTAGGTATTGTTACGAAGCCATTCGAATTTGAAGGTCAAGCACGCATGGAAGCTGCTGTATATGGACTTGAAAAATTAAGACCACATGTTGACACATTGATTGTTGTACCAAATCAAAGATTGTTATCTGTTTCAAGTAGAGAAACTTCTTTACTACAAGCATTTAGAGAATCTGATAACGTCTTAAGACAAGGGGTTCAAGGTATTGCGGAAATTATTGCTGTTCCAGGATTAATTAACGTAGACTTTGCTGATGTTCGTACAGTAATGGAAAACAAAGGTACAGCCTTAATGGGTATTGGTATTGCATCTGGTGAAAATCGTGCAATTGAAGCTGCGCGCAAAGCTATTCACTCAGCATTATTAGAAGTTTCAATTGATGGCGCAACAGACGCAATCGTTAACATTACAAGTAGTACCGACTTAGGTTTGTTGGAAACGGATGCTGCAATTTCAGAAATCCGTAATGCTACGGATAAAAATTTAAACATTATATACGGTACAACATTAAACTTAGACTTAAAAGATGAATTAATAGTAACAGTAATTGCCACAGGTTATGAACTTCGTGGTAAACACAGCACGGTTGAAAACTTAGCTTCAGAAATATTTGCAAAAACTAGAGATGAACAAATGTCCATTGGTAACAAAGGTTTAGAAGTAAAACCAAGTGAGCCAGTTCGAACAGAACCATCTATCGATGAACCTAAGCCTAAGCGTGCAATTCCAGATTGGTTAAAGAAAGGTAAATTTTAAAAGAGGCTAAATGCCTTTTTTATTGGTGAGATTATGTTAAGAGCAGGAATTGTTGGATTACCAAACGTTGGTAAATCTACATTATTTAACGCCATTACAAAAGCGGAAGCATTAGCTGCAAACTACCCGTTTGCAACCATTGAACCAAATGTTGGCGTTGTTTACGTTCATGATGAACGTTTATATGAATTAGAAAAAATATATAAGCCTAAGCGTGTTATTCCTACGGCTTATGAATTTATCGATATTGCTGGTTTAGTAAAAGGTGCTTCAAAAGGTGAAGGGCTTGGAAATCAGTTTTTAGCACATATTCGTGAAGTTGATGCAATTTGTCAAGTTGTACGTTGTTTTGAAGACACAAACATCACCCATGTAGATGGTAAAGTTGATCCGATAAGAGACGTAGAAACGATTGAACTTGAATTAAACTTAGCTGATTTAGAAAGTGTTACAAAACGCATTCAACGTATTGAAAAGAAAGCGAAAGCGAAAGTTAAAGAAGCACTTGATGAATTAGAGGTTCTAAACTTAATTAAAGAAGCGCTTGATGAAAACAAACATTTAGATGTTTCTAGTTTAACAATTGAACAACAAAAGATGGTTAAAAATTTTAACTTGCTTTCATTCAAACCAATGATTTATATTGCAAATGTTAGTGAAGAAGATTTAATGAATCCAGAAACAAATATTCATTATCAAAACTTAGTTGAGTATGCAAAAGAAAACCACAAAGAAGTTGTCTTGATTTCTGCACAAGTAGAAATGGAAATTGCACATTTAGAACATGCAGATCAAGTGCAATTTTTAGAAGCTTATGGCCTAGAAGAATCCGGATTAAATCAAGTAATTAAAAAAAGTTATGAACTTCTCGGTCTACAAACTTACTTTACAGCAGGTGAACAGGAAGTTCGTGCTTGGACATTTATTAAAGGCATGAAAGCACCACAATGTGCAGGTATTATTCATACAGATTTTGAACGAGGTTTTATTAAAGCTGAAACATTATCATATAATGACTTAATGAAATACGGAAGTCCACAACTTGCCAAAGAAGCTGGCAGAGTTCGCTTAGAAGGAAAAGATTATGTCACACAAGACGGTGACATAATGCTCTTTAGATTCAATGTATAAATTTGCTGGCGTGACAACGATTGTTGCCACAAAGTATTTTGATACGAAAGACATGCGGACTTTGTATGAATTAGGTTATGCGAATTTTGGCGAAAATCGCGTTCAAAACTTGCTAAGTAAGAAACAGGAATTAAGTGGTTTAGATATTAAATGGCACTTAATCGGGCCCTTACAAACAAATAAAGTGAAGCAAATTATTAATGAAATTGATTACTTACACACATTGGATAGAATAAGTTTAGCAGAGTCTATCCAAAAGTATGCAAATAATCCGTTAAACTGTTTTATACAAGTTAATTTGACAAAAGAAGAGCAAAAAAACGGCATTTTACTAGAAAATTTGGATGATTTCATAAATGAAATCAGAAAATATGATAAAATTAATGTAATCGGTTTAATGGCTATGGGAAAACTTGATGACGATATTATGACAGATCACGTCTTTGCCAAATTAAACGAGTTAAAACAAAAATATCACTTAACTGCAACTTCTATGGGAATGAGTCATGATTATAAAATTGCTTTGAAACATGGCGCGAACTTTCTAAGAATAGGAAGTGCATTTAAGGAGATTATTAAGGAGCATGAAAATGGGATTATTAGGTAAGCGAAAGAAAAAATCAAACACATTGCCTAAAGCTGAATATATTGTGTTTGAAAAAATTAGTTCAGATGACGACAAATATATTACAGAACTCGCATCAAATATTATGGCAGGTAATGTCTTAATATTTAACGTCGAAGAGTATGACATTGATGGTGTAAATAAAGCTATTGCATTTTTATACGGCGTAATTTATGCGATTGATGGTGTTGTCTATAGGGTAGCTGATAAAATCTTTTTATTCGGACCTAAAGATACATTTGATGACGGAACAGTTCATGCTTTATTGAAAACATTCGAGTAATAAAAAGGAGACAACATGGATTATAAAGATACACTCAATATGCCAGTTACCGATTTTCCCATGCGCGGTAATCTCGGCCAAAGAGAAAAAATATTTCAAGAACACTGGGAAAAAATAGATTTATACAATCGTGTATTAGAAAAAAATAAAGGTAAAACGCCTTTTATTTTGCATGATGGACCTCCTTATGCAAACGGAAATATCCATATTGGACATGCATTCCAAAAAACACTTAAAGACTTTGTCTTAAGATATAAATCAATGAATGGTTTTTATGTTCCTTATATTCCAGGATTTGATACACATGGTTTGCCAATTGAAAACGAAGTTATTAAAAAAGGTGTAAACCGTAAAGAAGTACCACGTGCAGATTTTAGAAAAGTATGTCGTGAGTATGCACAAAGCCAAATCGAAAAACAAACGGAACAATTCAAACGCTTAGGTATTTTAGGTCAATGGGATAAACCATACGTTACAATGAGTAACGATTTTGTTCATGACCAAATTTTAATTTTTGCTGAAATGGCGAAAAAAGGTTTAATTTATCGTGGTTTAAAACCAGTATATTGGTCACCAACTTTAGAATCCGCATTAGCAGAAGCGGAAATTGAGTACATCGACAAACAATCAATTTCAATATATTTTAAATTTGATTTAGTAGACGCTAAGGATGCATTAAAAGATGCAAGTCTACTCGTATGGACAACAACACCATGGACTTTACCAGGTAACTTAGCTGTTTCTGCAAATCCAACATTTAATTATGTAGTATTTGAAAGTAATAAAGGTAAATTTGTTGCTGTTGATACGTTATTGGACAGTTTAACAAAAACATTAGAATTAACAGATGTTAAGGTTCTTACAACAATCAAAGGACGCGACCTTGAAGGCTTAACTTATCGCCATCCATTGTTTGACCGTGTATCGCCAATTATTTTAGGAGACCACGTCACAGATACAGATGGTACAGGTTTAGTACATACTGCACCAGGTCATGGTGAAGATGACTATAAAGTTTCAAGAAGTTATAAACTCGATGTTTTAAGTCCAGTAGACGATCGTGGCTATATGACAGAAGAAGCAGGTAAGTTTGCTGGCCAATTTTATGAAGTAGCGAACAAAAACATTGTTGATGAAATGGAAGCTATCGGCCACTTACTCAAACAAAATGTTATTACACACTCATACCCACATGACTGGCGTACAAGAAAACCAGTAATTTTCAGAGCTACACCACAGTGGTTTGCAAGTGTTAAGGCAATAAAAGAAGATTTATTAGATGCTGTTAAGACAGTAACGTGGAAACCTACTTGGGGCGAATTAAGATTATCAAACATGATTGAATCACGTGAAGACTGGGTTGTATCACGTCAACGTGCGTGGGGAGTACCAATACCAATTTTCTACGCTGAAGATGGTGAACCAATTTTAGATTACGCAGTTATGGAACATGTAGCGAAATTATTTTTAGAGTTTGGTTCAGACGTTTGGTATGAAAAAGAAGCAAAAGACTTATTACCAGAAGGATTTACTCATCCAGGAAGTCCAAACGGTTTATTTACAAAAGAAGAAGACATTATGGACGTTTGGTTTGACTCGGGGACAAGTTACCGTGTTCTAGAACGTCGCGGATTACCTTTCCCTGCAGATTTATATTTAGAAGGTTCTGACCAATATCGCGGTTGGTTCAACTCATCATTATCTACAAGTGTTGCAGTATACAATAAAGCGCCATACAAACAAATCGTAAGTCACGGTTTTGTGCTTGATGGACAAGGTCGAAAAATGAGTAAATCAATTGGTAATGTCATCGACCCACTAAAAGTTATTTCACAACAAGGTGCAGACATCATTCGTTTATGGGTGGCTACAACGGATTATCAAAGTGACGTACGCATTAGCGATGATATTTTAAAACAAATCGCTGAAGCATATCGTAAGATTCGTAACACCATTCGCTTTATGTTAGGTAACATCAACGATTTTGATCCTGAAATGGATTACATTGCATACTCAATGCGTGGTCAATTAAATCGTTTAATGACATTAAAGTATTACAACTTTGTTAACGATGTTATCGATGCTTATGATAACTATGAATTCGACGATGTATATCGTAAACTTATGCCATTTATTATTAATGACTTAAGTGCATTTTACTTAGATTATACAAAAGATATTTTATATATTGAAGCGAAAGATGATTTTGAAAGACGTGCTGTACAATCAACATTATATGACATCACATTAGGTCTATTAAAATTATTAACGCCAATTATTCCACATACAACAAGTGAGGCATATTTAACCTTACCACATCGTAAATATGATGACGTGTATTTAGAATACATGCCTAGAAAAACAGAAATGACAGATGTTAAATTATTAGATGCATTTGATATTTTCAGCGAAGTACGTGATGCTGTGTTCAAACAACTAGAAATCGCACGTGAAGAAAAAGTTATCGGTAAATCACTACAAGCAAAAGTAAATTTAACGGTTACAGAAAAACAAAAAGAAGCTATCGACTACTTAGATATGAAAATTCATCAAGTCCTAATCGTATCTAAAGTTGATTTAACTATCGGTAATACGTTAAGTGTCGAAGTTGAACTTATGGAAGGTAGCACATGTGAGCGTTGTTGGAATGTGTTTGATCACATTCATGAAGATGGACTTTGCGATCGCTGCCATCATGTTTTAAAGGAGAAATAAAATGAATATTTTAATTGTCAATGACGATGGTTATAAATCACAAGGTTTAAAAATACTCGTACAAGCATTAATTGCTCACGGCAACCTTTATGTGGCTGCACCTTATGAACAACAAAGTGCACGCTCACAAGCCATTTCAATTGGAAGCCGTATTGAAGCATTTGACGTTGATCGTATCTTTGCTACTCAACGAACTATCGCTGTGAATGGTACGCCTGCAGATGCAACACGCGTTGGCTTAAAATTATTTGATGTCGACTTTGACTTAGTTGTTTCTGGTATCAATGAAGGCTCAAACCTTGGAAAAGATATTTTATATTCGGGTACAGTTGGAGCCGCACTTGAAGCAAAAGTACTAGGAGTTCCTGCGGTTGCTTTATCTGTACCTGATATTAACGATCCATATTTATTTGATGAAACATCAAAAATAATGGATGAGATTATTGAACAAGAATTATATTTAGTTGATGGTATTTTAAACATCAACTTCCCGAGTTTAAAAGAACGTTCTAAAGGAGTTAGAATTACGACTCAAGGTCAAAGATTTTATCATGCTGAATACGTTCGCAGTGAAAAACCAGATATTTACCACATCAAATATAGTTTACAAAATTATTTAGAAGCGGAAACAAGTGATATAACTGCATTTGATGAAGGTTACATCTCAATTACACCAATTTCATTAAATCGTACAGATCAAAAGACATACACGAAACTTTTCAATCGATTTAACAAATAACATATAAAGGTGGTCTTTCAATGGCACATTTTAATTTACATTTCTTCAAAGAAAAAGTAAGAAAAATCGAAGTTGATTCATTGTTTGGCTTCTTCGACGATATTCCGGGATTTGATATGGAGTCAGACGACGAAAGTGTTCGTTTTACATATCACAATAAAAACTTAAATTATCAAGCACGTTTCATTATTACAAAAAAATCTATGGTACCAAATATATATCGACTAAATCCTAAGTATTTAGACGTGAACTTTCATTTGGAATTACCAATTTTACTTGTAGACTATGCTGCAAAGCAAGTGTTTGAAATTGCCCGTGAACTATCTGAACAATTTAATCTCTTTGTTTATAACGAACTATTTGAGGACGTTATTCCTTTTAAAATGGCCTATGTCATGAAAGCATTTACGGATGTTAAAGACATTTACATTGAAAGAAACCCACTTATTATAAGTGATTATTACATGCAACCTAAGAACAAATTGTCTGATATTTATCGCTATACAGATGACTCTTACGATCTTCAAAAGTATTACCACGGCTTAAAAACTCATGTACCATATTATGTCTTTTTAAAAGATGATACTAAGTATCTTAAAATCGCGATAGAATGGTTAGAAAACACATTAACGGTTTTCCCACCATATCTTGATTACATCATTGTAAAAAGTGAGAAAGAAACAAAAATAATTGATTATATTGAGTTTTACGAAGTGTGCGGAAAATACTTAAGCGATGTCCCAGGTTTTATTAAAGGTAGTAAAGTTTTACAACAAAAACAAGCAAAGAAAGTTTACAAAGTAATTAGAAAACACAAATTTACGAAAATACCTCATACGTTTAAAACAGTACATATGCGTTATTTACTAGATTAGAAGGAGAACAAATTGATAAAAAAATTATTCATACATGTTGTAGGGTTATTATTGATGGCCATAGCTATTTCAATGATAATTGCTACAAGTGTGGGTGCTTCCCCCTACGATGCACTAAATGAATACTTACGAATGCTTTTAAAAGTACATCCGAATCAGTTAGGATATGTGTCAACGACAATGGGCGTGATCTTAACTTTAATCGTTTATTATTTCAACCGTGATAAAAAAGTTTTTATAAGTATCTTCTTTTTAGTATTAATAGGGTTGTTCATTAATGGATCACTTACACTTATCTATAAAACAGATATCAAACAGGCACATATAGTCGTTAAATACGTGTTAGCACTGATATCACTATTTGTTTTAGGGTTTGGGACAGCTCTAACACTTACAACGGGGTTAACCCCCTCTACCTTAGAAGAAGTTGCGTTATTAGTCAATCAGAAAGTTAAAAACTTCTCCATTGCAAAAGTTTTATTAGATTTTGTTTTCTTAGTAATTGCCGTAATTTTAGGCTTAATACTAGGTGATGTCTTCGCACAAATCAACTTTTTTACAATAGTAATGATGGCCTTTACAGGTCCAGTTATTGATTTGAATTATCGATTTGTAAGTTTATTGAAAAAAAATAAAAAGGAGAAAACAGATGAAATTGAATAAGTATATTGATCATACGAAACTTGGTGCAAATGTCACAAAAGCACAAATTGATCAACTCATTTCAGAAGCTAAAACTTACGACTTCAAAAGTGTATGTGTAAATCCGATTTTTGTGAAATACGCAAAAGAAGCTTTAAAAGATACGGATGTTTTAGTTTGTACAGTCATTGGCTTTCCTCATGGAACGCATACTACTGCAGTAAAAATCTTCGAAACACAAGATGCACTAAATAATGGTGCTGATGAAATCGACATGGTCATTAATATTTTTGATTTAAAAAATGATCCTCTCAAAGTATACGAAGAGATTAAGGCATTAAAAGATGTATGTGGGCAAAAAGTATTAAAGGTAATTATTGAAACTTGCTATTTGACACCTGAAGAGATTGTTAAAGCAAGCGAACTTGTTGTAAAAGCTGGCGCAGATTTTGTTAAAACATCGACGGGCTTTGGAACAGGTGGAGCAACAATCGAAAATGTTAAATTAATGAAGGAAACCGTTTCTAATAAAGCTGAAGTTAAAGCTTCAGGTGGCGTTCGTACTTACGAACAAGCAATGGCAATGATCGATGCCGGCGCAACTAGAATTGGTACTTCAAATGGTATAGATATTATTTTACAAAGGAGAAAAGATAATGATTCCAACACCTCATATTGAATTAAAAGATAAAGATTTAATTGCTAAAACGGTTTTAATGCCAGGAGATCCATTAAGAGCTAAATTTATTGCAGAAACATTTTTAACAAACGTTGTGCAAATTAATGGTGTTCGTAATATGTTTGGCTACACAGGATATTACAACAAGAAAAAAGTAACTGTTATGGGTTCAGGCATGGGTATGCCAAGTATCGGTATTTACAGTTATGAGTTGTTTAAATTCTACGATGTAGAAAAAATTATTCGTATTGGTTCAGCTGGAGCCTATACTAAAGACTTAAACTTATACGATGTTGTCTTAGCAAAAGATGCTTTCTCAGAATCAAGTTATGCGAAAACAATGGGCGTAACCGGAAGAAAAATTTTGGCTGCTAATAAATCATTAAACAACCGTATTTTAAAGGCTGCTGAAAAATTAAACACTGAAGTTCATGTGCATACGATTCACTCATCAGATGTTTTTTATCGCTTAAATGCGGATGAATATAAAGATATTCATGAAAAATATGGTGCAGCATGTGTTGAAATGGAAAGTTTCGCATTATTTGCTAATGCAAAAGCATTAGGTAAAAAAGCTGCATGCTTACTTACAATTTCTGACAACCTAGTTACTCATGAAGTAACAACAAGTCAAGAACGTCAAGAAGCATTTACTAAGATGATGTTAATCGCACTAAATAGTATCTAATAATGATATATTTAGACAACAAGAGAAAGAATGTTGAAATTTTAATAACGTTTATTGAAAACGATCATAGCGATACCAGAGCGTATCGCTTTTTGCGCTCTAAAATGCTACTTACAACGCTTGATGAGACATTAAAAACACAAGAAATTGAAAAAAAGTTCGCATATTTATACGAATCTATGCCTACAATTTACACACAAAAATACCAAGATAAACACTTAACTCAAATTTATATCCAAATGCCAAGTGAAAACTTTATTGAGCGCAAGCAACAAGGTGATATCATTGACTTAGTTAAACGCTTAGTTTTTATGCGTAAATCATTTAATGAAACAGATTTTATTGTCGAGAAGAAAAAACTTTTACAAGCAATTGATAACATTAAAAGTGATAAGTTTTTATATGGTGAGCAACTGTTTTTAAAGTTCGCTTTTGGTTACAAAAATTTGGAATCGATGCCGATGTATGGTTCTAGAAAAGCAATTAAACATATGACGATGGATGGTCTACATCAATCTTACGAAAGTTTAATTAATGCACAAAAGCATATCGTTATAAATGGTTATGTTCACGATTCAATTTATCAAAAAATTATGAATCTATCAAGTTTTCAGCCAATTGAAAAACAAGAGATTATATATAAACAAAGACCTGTAAAAGTATTTAAAGAAAAACAAGTTTCATTAAAAATGAATCAAGCTTTAATTTATTTAGGATACCATGTGGACGCAAAAGCACCGGATCGCACATTTTTCGCCATGCATATTGCAAGCAGTATTATTGGTGGTAGCTCAGCATCGCGACTATTTACGATCATTCGAGAAAAGTATAATTTAAGTTACTACATTAGTAGTGGTTATTATCATACACTTAACACCATGCTTGTAGTTGCCTCAGTTGAACGTTCAAGTGTTAATGAGACTATTGAAAAAATAGAAGACTTAATCGAAGATATGAAACAAAAAGGTATAACAGATAAAGAGTTTTTAATTGCTAAAAATGAAATTAAAAATCAGTTAATTAAACAAGCAGAACGTGAAGATAAGCATATTTTTCTTACATATAATTTAGCGTTTTATGGTGATTTTGAAAACATTGACTATAAACTACATATGATTGATAGTATTTCAATAGCTGAAGTAGAAGATATGATAAAAAAAATGAAACTAGAAAGAAGACTTGTAATTAAAGATGTTTGAGAAAATATACTATAAACAATTTGATGAATTTGTTTACCATAAGAAGCTTCATTGTGGTCTTGATGTCCATGTTCTAAAAGTTGATAGCTTTAAGTTTTCCTCATATGTTCAGCTTTTTATACCTTATGGTTCAAACGATACATATTATACACACTTAGACAAAACATATGTTCAACCAGCTGGTATCGCGCACTTTTTAGAACATATGATTTTTGCTATGCCTGATGGCAGTGACGCGTTTGAAAAATTTGACGAATATGAAGCAGACGCTAATGCAATGACAACGCGTCATTATACAAAGTATGTCTTTAATACGACTAAAGACCTTATAAAGCCATTAAACCACTTGCTTAACATGTTGGACACGCCATATTTCACGGATGAGAATGTAAAAAAAGAGGAAAAAATTATTGAAAAAGAACTTATAATGTATATGGATGAGTTGGAAGATAAACTTTATAATAAACTTTTAGAAAACATCTATCATAAACATCCAATAAAAGAAGATATTGGTGGAACCGTTCAATCAATCAAAGCGATTAAAAAAGAAAAATTATACGAAGTTTATAATGCATTTTATCAAAACAGTAATCGTCATTTGATTATTGGTGGTGCAGTTGATTTAGAAAAACTTAATGAATTTTTAACGCAATATGATGATAAACATACGTTTAGTGAAGTTGGTAAAGTCCTTTACGAACCTGAAGATTTAAGTGTAATAAAGACATACGATGAATATATCGAAGATGTTCAAACAACTCAAATAATGATTGGCTATAAGTTGCCTCCACTAAATGAAGATGAATTAAAAATAGAGAAATATTATACACTACCTTACGAGATCATGTTAGAAATAGCATTTGGTAAAACATCAAGCTTTTATCAAAGTTTAATGAATGATGGTATTGTTACATATCTTAACGCAAGCCATCGCTCATATTATGGCGCTAGAATTGTTGAATTTACGGTGCATACTTCGAACAAGAACGCTTTTCTGAAGCGGTTTGATGATTATGTACAAGGTTTAGAACAAGACGTAAATATCGAAGATTTTGCAATGATAAAAAACTCATATTTAGGTGTTTATTTAAAAAATGCAACCAAAATCAGTAATAAAATTGGTACATATGGATCAATGCTTATTAGAAACTTTGATGCTTATCAGTATGCTGATTTGTTAAAAGAAATCAAATTTGATGATATTTATGAACATGCAAAAAATTTAAGAAATTATAACCGTAGTGTTGTTGTATTCAAAAAGGCTAAAAGATAGCCTTTTTTATTTAAATAACTTAAATTAGTAAAAATAAACAAGTGAATCCGTGTTATTTTATTAAAATAAGTAATTAATCATGTTGTTTAAAGACAAAATGTCAATTTTATACATGAACGAAACTTTTGTATAATAAAGAAAAAAAGTGAGGTTCAAGCATATGTTAAATCATTCAGTAATTATTGGCAGACTTGTTCATGATCCCGAACCAATCGTTTTAGATGATGGACGAAAGGTATTGGATATGACACTTGCTGTACAGCGCCCTTTTAAAAATCATGATGGTAATTATGATACGGACTTTTTAAAAGTATCGCTTTGGGAAGGGCTTGCGCACGCGGTATCGTCTTATTGTAAAAAAGGTGTTATGATTGCAGTTAAAGGAAGATTACAAACTAAAAAGTACAAAATTGAAGAGCGTACAGTTTCAACAATCGAAGTTGTCGGTGAACGTGTGACATACTTAGCACCAAAAGACAAAGGAATCGATGATATCAACAATTGAAAACGATTAAAAGTATATACGAAATAAGGGCATTAGGATGTTTTAATGCCCTTTTTAGTGTATAATATTAAATATAATAATTTAAGGAAGGCTGGTGACTTTTTTGAAACTTAAATCAATGGATTTGACAAGTTATGCAAAGAATTTTTTATCTTACAGCGTAGATAAACATAAAATTTATTTCCATAGATTTACCGATAATCAATTGAACATCTATAAAAAAGATGTGCTTTTTGAAGCGATGAGTTTAAGTGCAGCGGGTGTTTACATTGAATTTGTTACAAACGCTAATAAACTTACAATTAAGGTTAAAAAAGAGTCATCCATGAAACTTGCTTTAATTGGTTTGAAAAATATGGGTTTACGAACAATACTAAAGGATGTTATTGAAGCACAAAAAACGATTAAAAAATATGGTGGAAAACCTAGCATTCGTGAAGGCTTTGATTTGATGGTTGACGATAAAATCGTTGATTTCCATCATGTAAAAGCAGGTAAAATTAAGTTTAAAGGTTTTAACAAAGATCGTAAGAATATTACAGTTAGAATTTATTTACCAAAATACTTTAAAGTTGGACTTGAACATATAAAACTTGATGGTTCTGTCATGAATAAGACAGAACATAAAAGACAAGTACTATGTTTAGGTGATTCAATTACCCAAGGTTTTAATACCAAACATCCAAGTAAAAGTTATGTTGCACTACTAGAAACGAAGCTCAATGTCAAAGCGTACAATCATGGGGTTGGCGGTTATTACTACAACTATGAAACGTTAGTAGATTATGAGCACTTGAAAAATTTAGATTTAATTACAGTTGCTTATGGAACAAATGACTTCGGCATATTTAATGACTTACAAAAAATTAAAGAAAATATTCATTTATACTATAAGCGTTTTAATCAATTATTTAAAGGTACTAAAACATATGTTATATCGCCTATTTGGCGAGCCGATTTAGATGAAAGTGATACGCTTGATCAAATTCGTGAGTTTATAAAAAAAGAAGTTAGTCAATACGACTATATAACATACATTTGTGGCAAACAGTTAATTAAAAATGAAACAATGTATTATGATGATGGATACTTACATCCCAATGATGGTGGTTTCCATCAAATGGCAAATGGCATATTCAAAATAATTAGTGAGGAGAATACATAAAATGGCTATTGATTTTAAAAATGAAGTTTTAAAAAGAAAAGATGAAATTATTAAAGATTTACAAGGTTTAATTCGTATAAATTCAGAATTGACAAGTTTTGATCCAAATCGTGTTGGTGCCCCTTTTGGTTTGGGTAACAAAGAAGCCCTTGATTATATGTTAAACATGGGGAGTCGTGATGGATTTAAAACTTTAAATGTTGATGGCTATGCAGGACATATCGAATATGGTAATTCGAATGACTTCGTAGGTATTATTGGACATTTAGACGTTGTGCCAGCGGGTAATGACTGGTCGTTTGGACCATATGATGCAACCATCCATGACGGTAAAATGTATGGGCGGGGCACTGAAGACGATAAAGGACCAACAATTGCTGCATATTACGCAATGAAAATTTTAAAGGAACTTAATGTGCCTTTATCCAAACGTGTGAAATTAATTTTAGGGTTGGATGAAGAATCTGGTTGGCGATGTGTTAATTATTATTTTAAAAAACATCCCGAACAACCAGTATCAGGATTTATTCCAGATGCGGACTTCCCGCTTATTTACGCTGAAAAAGGTATCGTTAACCTACATATCAAAGGAAATGCATCTAACGATAAGATTGTAAGTTTTAAAGGTGGCTTTAGATCAAATATGGTTCCTGATTATGCAGAGGTGGTATTAACCGATGTAAGTGTAGCAGACGCATTTAAAACCTATATTTCTAAAAATAATATTATCGGTTCAACATCATTGTCAGATAACAAATTAACACTTAAATTAAGTGGTAAAAGTGCACATGGTTCAACACCAGAATTTGGTATGAATGCTATTACAATGATGAATACATTTTTAGTTCAATCAAATATCACAAATGAATTGGTGATATATATTGATAAGTTCTTAACAGGCGATACGGCAGGAAAAAAATTAGGTATTGCATATCATGATGAAGAAATGGGACCATTGACTAATAATTTTGGTGTCTTAACATTTGAAAACGGCGCATACGAAATTGTTTTAAATACACGTTATCCAAATGGAACAAGTTTAGATGCAATTTTACCAAAAGTAGAAGCTTCGCTTGATAATGGTACAATCGTTGAAGTTCATCATCACCAAAAATTACTATACAATAATCCAAACTCGCCACTTGTTAAAACATTAATGGATGTTTATATTAAACATACAGGCGATGTAGATGCTAAACCAATTACAATTGGTGGTGGAACATTTGCACGAGCAATGGATAATGTTGTAGCATTTGGTCCACACTTCTTAGGAAAGCCAAGTTATATTCACCAAAAAGATGAATATATTGAAATTGAAGATTTTATTAAAGCTACAATTATTTACACAGAGGCATTATACGAGTTAGCAAAATAAATATATTAGGGGGATAATAGTGAAAACATATTTAGATTTATGTCGATACGTTTTAGATAATGGTAATGAGAAAATGGATCGCACCAAAACTGGAACAAAGTCTGTATTTGGTTATCAAATGCGCTTTGATTTAAGTGATGGATTTCCATTACTGACAACAAAACGTGTCCACTTAAAATCCATCATTCATGAACTACTATGGTTTATTAAAGGGGATACAAATATAAAATATTTAGTAGATAATGATGTGCGTATATGGAACGAGTGGCCATACGAAGCATTTAAGAAAAGTAGCGACTACAAAGGCGAAACGATGGATGAATTTGTTTTAAAAATTAAATCAGATGAAGGATTTGCTAAAAAGCATGGCGATTTAGGCCCTGTATACGGCGCACAATGGCGTAATTTTAACGGTGTGGATCAACTTCAATTTATCCTCGATGAAATTAAATCAAATCCAAACTCACGCCGTATGATTTTATCTGCTTGGAATCCAGCAGAAATTCATAACATGGCCCTACCTCCATGTCATACGTTAATTCAGTTTTATGTAAATGATGGAAAGTTATCGCTACAACTATATCAAAGAAGCGCTGATATTTTCTTAGGTGTTCCATTTAATATCGCATCCTATGCGTTATTACTAATGATGGTTGCACAAGTTACGAACCTTGAACTAGGAACGTTTGTTCATACTTTGGGGGACGCACATATTTATTCAAATCATTTTGATCAAATTAATACGCAACTTAAACGTACACCTAAACCATTGCCAAAAATGATTATTAATACAAATGTAAAATCACTTTTTGACTTCAAGTTTGAAGATTTTACTTTGGTTGATTACAATCCAGATAAAGGAATTAAAGGAGTTGTCGCTGTATGATTTCAATGATTTGGGCGATGGATGAAAATTGGTTAATTGGAAAAGACAATATTTTGCCTTGGCATCTGCCAGAAGATTTAGCTTATTTTAAGCGAATGACTAAAGAGGCAACCGTTTTAATGGGTGATTTAACTTACGACTCATTGAAGGGGTATTACAAAACTAAGCCCTTACCTTTTAAAAAAATATATGTAGCAAATATCGTAGACCGTGCGTATCCAGATGCTACGTTGGTTAAAGACTTAATTAAGTTTTTGGAAAATACAAAAGAAGATATTATGGTTATTGGAGGTAGAACAATTTATAAATTATGCCTACCATATGCCAATCGCTTATATATTACGCACATTTTAAATCGTTATGAAGGTAACGTTCATTTTCCATATTTTCCATTAAGTAACTATCAATTAATATCTAAAACCATGGCAGATCAAATGATCTTTGCTGTATATGAGAGGCCAAAACTATGATGACATTTTTATATTTTTTAGTAACAATAGGATTTACGGTTGGCATGTATTTGAAGTTTCCTAATGTTTATCTTATCTTACCGTTTTTAATTGGAGGATTAATTGTCGCATTTTTATTTATTATTTTACTAATCATCTTAATGCTTCCAATTATGAAATATACAAGTTATACAAATAAATTTAAACTCTATGTAACAAAAAGTGTAAGCTACTTAGTTAATAAAGTTTTCTTAGGTATTGACATTGAAATTATTGGTAAAGAAAATTTAACAAAAGATAACATTTTAACTGCCTATGCGAACCATAAATCTTATATTGACCCATTGATTATTATGGCCGTTGCTCATCGTCCAATTGCATTTACACCCAAAACAGGTGTTTATAAAATACCAGTTATTAATAAATGGATGAAATATTTAGGGTCCATGCCAATTGATCGTTCGAGTAATCGTAATACTGCGCAAAATATGGTTAACGCAATAAAAAACGTTAAAAACGGACTTATGTTGACGATTTTCCCTGAAGGTGGTATTAAAACACGGGATGACGAAAAAATGGTTGATATGCGTGCAGGTGCTTATAAGATTGCTATGAAAGCTGGTGCTGATTTACTACCAATTACGATTATTGGTGTAACAAACGTCAAAAAACGAGCACCTTTTAGACGTACAAAAGTAAAAGTTGTTGTTCATAAACAAGTGCGATATGACGATATTAAAGATATGCAAACGAACGAAGTTGCTGATATGATGTTTAAAATTATTAATGATGGATACGAGAAATATTCTCATTAGTTATGCTTATAAAAATACAAAAGGATATGTTGCCATATCCTTTTTTTAATGTCGTATTGTTTATGCTTTCTTTACGAATTCTGATTTCAGACTCATGTTTCCAAAATTAGGGATTTTACAATCAATATTATGATCACCGTCAACGATGCGAATATTGTTTACTTTGGTTCCTTGTTTTAAAGTTTGTGAAGCACCTTTTACTTTTAAGTCTTTGATAACAATGATACTATCACCATCATAAAGTTTTGATCCATGTGCATCTAAGACAAAGTTTTCATCTTCAGATTCTTCCCATTTAAATTGGCAAGATGAGCAAACGTTAAAACCATCCTCCTCATAAAAATACTCAAAGCCACAACTTGGGCATTTCATACTACCAATCTCCAATCTAATTTATATTTTTTAAAATCAAGAACTCATTTGTCCTCTAGCGCCTAAAAATTTAATACCTTCATCTGTTACTTCAATATAGTGAACAGAGCTGTTGTCTACATAGTATTTAATAAAATCAAACTTTTTTGGATCTACAGATATTAATAGTGCTTTAATAATGTGTGAGTGTGCAACTAACAATACTTTTTTATCTTTAAATTTTTCATATAAAAGATTTAAAGCATATTTAGCACGTTCAATTAACATTTCATCCGTTTCAAACATTGGATGATGAAAGTTTGCATCACCTATTATTGGAAACGCGTGTTCGATTGTATCACCGTCAAATGGTGTAAAATCACGTTCTACAAAATAAGGTGCGATGTAAATTGGATCTTTAAAGTTGAATCTACGTTTAATAATATTTGCAGTAACTAATGCTCTTGATAAAGGACTAGAAGCAAGTACGTCAAAAGTCTCTTTTGCTTTTTTTAGTTCATTGGCCGTATCTTTTGCTTGTTTTTTTCCAGTTTCGTTTAAAGGATTATTGATGCGACCTTGCACGAGTCGATTTTTATTAAAATCTGTTTGTCCGTGTCTAACCATAGCTAATATCATGCAATTACCTCACTTTTCCTTTATCTATTATATCATAATATGGTAGAATATAATTAAGCAAAGGAGAAATGATATATGCATATTATTGACATCATTACAAAAAAACGTGATGGCGGTATTTTAACTGCCGAAGAAATCAAGTTCTTCATTGAAGGTTACACAAAAGGACGTATTCCAGATTACCAAATAAGTGCCCTTTTAATGGCAATCTATTTTAAAGGTATGACAAATGAAGAAGCAACAAATCTCGCACTTTTCATGCGTGATTCTGGTGATATCTTCAATCTTGACAGTATCGAGGGTGTTAAAGTAGATAAACACTCTACAGGTGGCGTTGGCGACAAAGTAACTTTAGTACTTGGACCACTCCTTGCTTATCATGGCGCTAAAGTAGCGAAAATGAGTGGACGTGGATTAGGACATACTGGAGGTACTGTTGATAAACTTGAAAGTATTCCAGGTTATCAAGTTGAGTTATCTGTGGAGGATTTTAAAAAGCAAGTATCTGAAATAGGTTTAGCAATCGTTGGTCAAAGTGGCGATGTAGCACCTGCAGACAAAAAGTTGTATGCATTACGCGATGTTACGGCAACTGTTGATTCAATTCCACTTATTGCTGCAAGCATTATGTCTAAAAAACTTGCAAGTGGTGCTGATGCAATTTGTTTAGATGTTAAAGTTGGCCATGGTGCATTTATGAAAACTGTTGAAGAAGCAACCAACCTAGCTGAACTTATGGTAAATATTGGTAAATTAGCTGGCAAGAAAATGACGGCTATCTTAACAGGCATGGATGAACCTTTGGGACATAAAATTGGTAATGGTCTTGAAGTATATGAGGCAATTGAAACACTAAGTGGTAAAGGTCCTAAGGATCTAGTGGATGTCACTGTTGAAATTGGCGCGCACTTACTTATTCAATCAAAGATAGAAAGCAGTTTTGAAGTTGCTAAAGAAAAACTACATAATACGTTAGATAATGGTTTGGCATTAAATAAATTTAGAGAACTTATTGTTGCACAACACGGTGATCCATCGATTATTGAACGAAAAGAAGAGTTATTAAGTAATAAAACGGTTGAGTTTAAGTCTACTGAAAATGGATATATTGAAACAATTGACGCATTAAAAATTGGTGTAGCTGCTTCAAGACTTGGTGCCGGAAGAGAAACCAAAGAAGATGTTATTGATTTATTTGTAGGTATCGATTTACATAAAAAAATTGGAGATCGTGTTCAAAAGGGTGATGTTATTGCAACCCTCTATGTTAATGAAAAAGGTGTTGATGAAGCCCTTGCTTTAATGAAGCAAGCAGTAAATGTAGGACCTAATAAACTTTCAATCGATTTAATTAAAAAAACAATTCAGTAATTACAAAAAAGAAGCCTAAAATGGCTTCTTTGTTTTTATATGTCAAAAATCTCATCAACTAAGTCAATATAATCTAATTTTTTAAGTAGTAAATCATAGGTTTTCTTATCAATTTCCACATAGTAAATGCCGTTCATATCAAAACCGTCTTGCTCAAGCATGATGTTGTATGTTTCAACACCTTTTTTGTTAACTTTTTTGTAAACATATACAATGTGTTTTGTGTTTATAACTAAATATTGTTCCTTATTTAGTACTTTTACTCGTATGAATGTTCCCATACTTATTTATCAACTTTATTAACATCTTTCATAACTTCAGCACTAGCTAAAAGTGTAGAAGCGATGTTTCTAAAATCTGTAGGTACAACAATCTTTGTTGCCTGACCATCTGCAAGTTTATTTAATGATTCAAATGCTTTAATTTGAAGAACAGCTGCATCTGCTTTTGCATCTTTAATTAATTTAATACCAAGCGCTTCAGCTTCTTTAAGTTTTCTAATGGATTCAGCCTCACCTTCAGCTTCACGAATTGCTTGTTGTTTTTGGGCTTCAGCTCTTAAAATAATCGCTTCAGATTCACCTTCAGCGCGCAAGATAGCTGCACGTTTGTCACCTTCTGCAAGTAAAATTGTTTGACGTCTTTCACGCTCTGCACGCATTTGTTTTTCCATTGATTCACGAATATCTTTTGGTGGAACAATGTTTTTAACTTCAACTCGGTTAACTTTAATACCCCATGCATCAGTAGCTTCATCTAAGATTGAGCGCATTTTTGTATTAATTAAGTCTCTTGAAGTTAATGTTTCGTCTAAATCTAAATCACCAATTATATTTCTTAAAGTAGTTGCTGATAAGTTTTCAATAGCTGAGATTGGATTATCAACACCATAAGCATATAATTTAGGGTCCGTAATTTGGAAGAAGACAACTGTATCAATTTGCATTGTAACGTTATCCTTTGTAATTACAGGCTGTGGTTCAAAATCACGAACTTGTTCTTTAAGTGTTACAACTGCTGCAATACGATCCACAAAAGGAATTAAAAAGTGAATTCCAACACCCCAAGTTTGATGGTATGCTCCTAAACGTTCAATTACATATTTTTTAGTTTGTGTAACTAAACGGAAACGTGTAGCGATAATAATTAACGCACCAACAATTAAAATAATTAATATAATCGTTAACTCTGTTGATAATAAAATGTTTGGTCTAATAAAATTTTTCATAAATCTCTCCTTTTAAAATAATTGTGTACTTCATACAAACTGCGCATAACGCCCTATGACTTAGTTTCATTTTTTTCTACAATAAGTTTGACCCCTTCAATATCGAGGATACGAACGGCTTCCCCTTGTTTTACAGTATCTTGACTAATTGCAGTCCACTCAAGATTGTTAACTTTAGCTGTTCCTGGTACACCTGGTTCGATATCGCTTGTTGCATAACCAATTTTACCGATAATAGCATCAACATTTGTCTTTATTTCGTTCGTTTTTAAATACTTCATAATAATTGGTCTTGTGTATAAGAAAAGAACTAACGTTAAAATAACAAACACAGCAAATTGGATATACCATTCTACACTAAATAAGGACAAAATAAACGCAGGTATGGCTGCTAATGCAAACCAAATGCTAACGAGATCTAATGTTAAAAATTCGAAAAAGATTGAGAGTATAAATAATCCAACCCATACCCAAATTAAAATTTCGTTCATTTTATTTCCTCCTTCATATTAACTACAAGTACTTTTTGTTTGTTATCCCATTCTGCCGGAAACTTAATTGTCTCGTTTTTAAAATCTAAATTAAATAAGCCTGTAAGTTCTTCAACAAACGCTTTATTTGTAATACGACTATATGAACTTCTTACAGTGATTCGATACTTTTTCGTATCAGGAATATCGTGACGTAAAGCTGTTGCTTTGTCTAGTGGTTTGATAATAACTTTTTTATCATCTGGATCGATGCCTAGCATAACACTGTATGCAGACTCGAAAAAAGTCGTTGCAGGTTTATTTAACGTCAAATGGCCTTGTGCGATTGTAACAACGCCTTCTTTAGGTTTTTCATTGAACCATATAATAGCCATAAAATTACCTCCTTTATACTTTTATTATACACGAAATATTTATAAATTCAACATAAAATTATAAAAAATTATTTTTGATATATTTTTTAATCGTAAGCATATCATTGTTATATCAAAAATGTGTATGATACAATATAAGTGATCACTACGGGGAGCGAAAGCTGAGAGGATATTTATTTATCGACCCGAACACCTGATCTGGGTAATACCAGCGTAGGAATAGTAAGCAAATGAATCATTTGAACATCTATTTCTTTTGGTACCCCTAAAGAAATTTTTTATTTTCTAAAGGAGGAAGAAAGATGAATAATCAAAGTATAAAAAAAATAACAACAACCTCAATTTTGGTTGCTGTTGCGGTTGTATTTGATCTTATTGTTAGATACACACCAGGTTTAAATATTTCAATGCCTAATGGTGGTTCGCCATTTGGTATATCGATGGTACCATTAGTTATTATCGCCTTAATTTATGGCATACCCTATGGTATTATTGGTGGTGTGATTTTTGGATTTGTTAACTTTTTACTTGATGGTTACGGGTTTCACTGGGCATCACTGTTGCTTGATTATGTCGTAGCGTTTGGCATTATCGGTTTATCAGGATTATTCAAAGGTGGACTTAAAAGTTGGAAACAAACACTTTTTGCAATAATGCTCGCAGGGTTTTTAAGATACATAATCCACGGTTTAAGTGGTGTTATTATATATGCGGATTATACGCCGCCAGGAAAAACACCATTTTTCTATTCGTTTATTTTGTATAACTTGCCTTATATGGCAGCAACAACTTTTATATCCGCGGTTATACTTTTATTGATTCGAAAAAAACTTAATGATATCCTAGATGAAAGTCAAATGTTATAAAATGTATCAAGAACTTTTAAATAATCAAGCCTTGGTTGGAAACTGAATTTAATTTCATATGCTTCAGTTACAAAAGTTTCATAAGGTATAGACTTACGGCCAGTATTTTGATTTTGCCAGAAGCGATTTAACACTTCGAAAGGCAATAAAAAATACTGGTTTTGTTTTTTGAAATGAACAATTAAAAATGCAATTCCACCATGTTCATGAACACGACTTAAATGCTCGATTTGATGACTGTGAATATTTCTTAAAGGCATTGAAGTACTTGAGTTTGTTTCTTTAGCATCAAAATCAATATATTTGCCCTTATAAATACCATTAAAGTCTGTTGTTGATGGTGTCTTATAATAAGCTTCAATAATTTTTGCTTTATTACGTGCCGGATAACTTACATTAACAACTTGAACTGGCGTAGGTTTTTTATGGATGACAGCGATATTTCGATCTAAATAATATTGATTTGTTATTTCGATATCACTTTCAAGTGTCATCCCAAGATTCGCGTAATTATTCATTTTTTCTTGTTGCTTTCGCATATTTGGATATTTAATCATTGTAATCACCATTTACATTTTATCACAAGATTGATAGAACTCTAATTGTTTATAATGTAAATATAATGATTTTTTAATTGTTTTTATGATATAATTCATATAGATAAATTCTCGATACATAAAGGAAGTGGTAATATGAGTCAAGTTAGATTTTTTGCCTTAGGGGGATTAGGCGAAAACGGAAAAAACATGTATGTCGTAGAAGTAGATAGAGAATATTTTATTTTAGATGCCGGTATTAAGTACCCAAGTTCAGAATTATATGGTGTCGATGAAATTATTCCGGATTATAAAGTGTTAATTCGTGTGAAAAATCGTATTAAAGGGATTTTTTTAACCCATGCGCATGAAGATCACATTGGAGCATTACAACACATTTTAAAGGATTTAAACGTGCCTGTGTATGCAACGAATTTTACAATGAATGTTGTCAAAGATAGTTTATTGGACGCTGGATATAATCTTAATGAATTATCATTAAATGTTATCAATCAAAATTCAATTATTAAGTTTGGTAATGTGAAGGTTACATTTTTTAATACAACACACTCGATACCTGAGAGTGTTGGTGTTGCGGTTCATACAACAAAGGGTTCCATTGTTTACACAAGTGATTTTACATTCGATCAAAGTGGAGATGTTCGTTATCAAACGGATTTCCAAAAAATTAACGAGTTGTCAGAAAAGCATGTTCTTGCATTACTGACTGAATCAATCGGTTCATCACTTGTTCAAAATGGCGGTGTTTCTGTAGAACTTAACCATCGACTAAACAGCATTTACGCAAACGCAAATGGACGTATTATCGTCTCATTATTTTCATCTGATTTATTGAAGATTCAACGTATTATCGATATTTCATTAGCGCATAAAAAACGTATAGCAATCATAGGTCGTAAAGCTCAAAGAATTGTTGATATCGCAATCAAATCCGGTTATTTAAGCATTCCTGAAGAATCACTCATCAATTTAAAATATATCGATGACAAACACAAAAACGATGATAATGATATCGTAGCATTAGTCACTGGTTCACGTCATGAACCATTCTATATGCTTCAAAGAATGTGTAAACGTAGTGACCGCTTAATTCACATTACTGATCGTGACACGATTATTTTAATGACATCACCTGTTCCAGGAACTGAAAAAATGGCTGCGCGCACACTTGATATTTTATATCGTAGCGATGCAAATGTTAAAATTATCGATAAACGACTACTTGCTCAAGCGCATGCGACCGGTGAAGAAATTAAGATGATGATTAATTTATTAAAACCAAAATACATTATTCCAACAATAGGCGATTTCCGTCATCAATATATGGTAAGAAAACTCGCTATGGAAATTGGTTATAAGTATGAAAATGTATTTTTACTTGATAATGGCGATGTCTTAACATTTGATGATGAACCATACATTGCTAAAGGTGATATAAGTGTCGGTGAAATTTTAATTGACGGTACAGCAGTGGGTGATGTTAACGATTATGTCATGCGTGATCGTGAATTACTTGCTGAAGATGGCGCTGTTTTAATTGTTGCTCACGTGAGTGCTAAACAAAAGAAAATTATCGGTGATATCAAGGTTATATCAAAAGGCTTTGTTTATGTTAAGGAAGCTGAAGATATTATTGAGCAAATCAAAAAGACATTTAATGAAACAAGTCAAAAGCATTTCGAAGGGAAATACATTAATTGGAACGATTACAAGAAGGATGCACGTAATGCGATTTCAAAATATATCTATCAAGAAACACGCAGAAGTCCAATTACAATCCCGGTAATTATTTCAACAGAACTTGAATAAAAAAAGGTGCTTAGGCACCTTTTTTGTTACTCTAAATTTAATTTTAGACGCAATGTTTTCTCCGTAAAAATGTAGGTTATTATAAAAACAGCAATATAAATAACATCGACAATTAAAAAAATCCAATAAAACTGTGTGATACTTGTAACTTCATTAAATGCAAATATAAACATAGAAACAATAATGATTACGCCAATAATTTGATTTAAAACATAGGCAACGACGCCATAAGCAATCGTACGCGTTACCTTATTTTTATTTGATGAATAACCTAAACTAAAAATTAAGTATACAACACTAACATAAGCCATATAAACAATGATGCCCGTTAATGCAATAAGACCTAAAAATGCATATAAATGGCCACGTTCAGATGGTCTTGCAGATGTTATGAATGCATCGTAAATTAATCCGAAATCAATGCCGTTTTTTGCGTTTTGTAAGAGAGTAGCTATTATAACTACACCAAAAGTCATCAGTAAATACACAAATGCATTAAGCAACTTTGTTCTTAAAATTTCGTGTTTAGTTAATGGCAGTGTATGGGTTAAATAGCCCTCATCTTTTAAAACGGATTTAAAAAACTTTATAATGACTAATACAATAGAACCAGCGAATAATATACCTGAACCAATCATTGAAAAGAATCTAAAAATTTGATAAAACAAAGCGAAGATACTAAACGAATATGGTGAAGCATCTGCACTTAGTAAGTCAAAAATGAAAGTCATTAGTGATAAAGTTAAGATAAGTGCATACATTATGATGTGAGGTCGAAGAAGGGATTTGAAATCGTATTTGAATAGTTTACGCATTATTATCCTCCTTACGTGTATAAGGTTTATGCTGATATTTAAACATGTTTCTAAATATACCATCAATGGAGTCGTTATGTTTTTGTCGAAGTTCATCAGCATTTCCATTTAAAATAACATTGCCATGGTCAATTAAAATTACTTCATCTAAGATTCGCTCAATATCAGCAATTAAATGAGTAGATAAAATAATGCTTGATCCATTATTAAAGTTATTTAAAATCGTATCTAAAATGTAATCACGACTTGCTGGATCCACACCACCAATTGGCTCATCTAAAATGTAAAGATCTGCATTTCTGCTCATAACTAAAATTAGTTGGACTTTTTCACGCATACCTTTAGATAATGTTTTTATTGGTTTATCAATATTGATATCCAAATCATCTAAAAGCCTTCGAGCTTTCTCAATGTCAAAATCATCATAAAAATCCTTGAAATATTCAAGTGTTTCATATACTTTGTATTCTAAGTTTAAATATGTTCTTTCAGGTAAATAGGAGATTACTTTTTTTGATTCAACACCAACAGTATTACCGTAAACTAAAACATCTCCACTTGTTGGTGTTAAAAGTCCATTAATCATTTTTATTAAGGTTGATTTACCACTACCATTTGGTCCAAGCAAACCAATGATTTTACCTTTTTCGATGTTTAATGAAACATTATTTACAGCAACGACATCTCCATATGTCTTCGTGACATCTTTAATTGTTACAATCATCTTTGTCATACTGTTTCTTTATCCTTTCTATGAGCTCATCTTTTGAAATATGCATTGATTTAATATCACATAAATATTTTTTTGTGAGTTCATCAAACATATTTCTAATACTTGATTGAATTAAGTCAACATCAGTTGTAACAAATTTACCAATTGTACTTTTTGTTACAATGAGTTTTTCATCTTCTAAAACTTGTAACGCCTTTTGAAGTGTATTAGGATTAATTTTTAAAGCCTCACTCCATTCTCGTACTGGAAGTAATTTTTCACCAGAAGCATAAGTTCCAGATAAAATTAACTGTTTAATGTGAACGACAAGTTGGTTATGAATGGGTTCATTGTTATTTGGTTTAAAATGATAAATAAAAATCACACCTTTCTTGTATCACTACAATAATACAACAAGGTGTGATTCTTTGTCAATAGAATAATTTTAACGGGTTTTGTTTTTAATCTTGTCAATAAGTTTTAAGCGCTCAGCAAGGGCTTTTTCATAGTTAGATTCTACCTTTGGCAAATAGTAAGCTTTAGATTTAATCTTTTCTGGCAAATATAATTGACTGTTTATACTGTTCTTATCATTATGTGGATATAAGTAGATGCTTGGATTTTGTTGAATTCTACGATTGATTGCATGATCTGGCAAGTCACCAGTATCCATGGACTCATAATCCTTTAATGCGTTATCAATAGCAAGATATGCTGTATTTGATTTGGGTGAAATAGCCATATCGATAACAAGGTTTGCAAAAATAATTCGCGCTTCAGGTAGCCCAACCTTTAGTGCCGCCTCACAACCAAAATACACACGTTGTCCCATGTTTGGATTTGCAAGACCGATATCTTCATAAGCAATAACGATTAAACGTCTAGCAATTGATATTAAATCGCCTAGTGTGAGCAGTCTTGCAAGATAATGAATTGATGCGTCAACATCAGAGCCACGAATTGATTTTTGTAAGGCGCTTAACAAATCGTAGAAATGGTCTTCTCCGGCATCAAGTTCATGCTTGATTCTCCCAGCAACTTTTGTAACAAGTCCACTAGTCAATGTATCGCCATCGTTTAACAGAAGTGATGCACTTTCTAAAATGTTTAATGCCGTACGAACTTCATAATTTGAGTATCTCACAATAGTTTCGTAAGCATTCAATTCAACTTTAATATCAACATCTAATAGTTTGATCGCACGACTTAATACTTGTCGAATGTCATCGCTTGTTAGTTTATGAACTTCAAACAAGTGACATCTTGATCGAATGGCTATATTGATACTTTGAAATGGATTGGCTGTTGTTAAACCAATAATGATAACTTTGCCCTCTTCAATAAAAGGTAACAAGTAATCTTGAATATCACTTTTCATTCTATGGATTTCATCAATTACTAGCAAAATATTATGGTAGTTAATTGTCTCAATAATACTCTTTAAACGACTTTTATTATCAGTTACGGCATTAAAAAAGTAGTAATCCATCTCAAAGGATTCACAAAACAATCCAGCAATTGTCGTCTTCCCAGTACCTGGAGGTCCATAAAGAATCATTGACATTGGCCGATTTTTCTTAACCATTGCTGTAAGTATACCATTGTCTCCAACCAAATGATCTTGCCCAAAAATATCACTAAATGATTTTGGTCGCATACGATGTGCTAATGGTTCCATCTAAATCAACTCCTTTACCTGTATTATAACATGTAATCATTGAAAAAAAGTTCGTTTTGATATAGAATATGTAAGTGACATCTTTCATAAGATGTGAGTAATAGGGGGCTATCATGGATTTAAAAAAATATATTGCAAATGTACCAAACTTTCCAACAGAAGGTATTTTATTTAAAGATATTACGCCATTAATGTTGGACGGAAAAGCATACAGTTATGCAGCAAGTTTATTTACTGATTTTGCAAAAGAAAAAAAAGCAACATTAATCGTAGGACCTGAAGCTCGTGGCTTCATTTTTGGTTGTCCAGTTGCAGTTAACTTAGGGATTGGTTTCGCACCTGTAAGAAAACCAGGGAAATTACCAAGAGAAACCGTATCAGTTAAATATGATTTAGAATATGGTAGTAATGAACTATGTCTACATAGTGATGCTATTAAACCAGGTGATAAAGTATTAATCGTGGATGATTTACTTGCTACTGGTGGTACTGTAGAAGCAACCATCAAACTTATTGAAAAGTTAGGTGGCGAAGTTGTGGGTTGTGCATTTTTAATTGAATTAGAAGAATTAAATGGAAAAGAAAAATTAAAAGGATACGAAGTATTCTCATTATTAAAATACTAAAGGTGATTGAATGAAGGATTCGCTCTATATTTCATTAGAAAAAACGTTTGAAAATTACATACATAAAGAAAAGGATAAAGCTTTGATTGAAAAAGCTTATTTTTGGGCGAAAGAAAAACATGAAGGACAAGTACGTAAAACAGGGGAGCCATACATTACGCATCCGGTTGCGGTTGCGAAAATCTTAGCTGAGCTTGGTGCTGGTCCCAATACATTAATCGCTGCATTATTACACGACGTAGTAGAAGATACAGACGCAACCTTACAAGACTTAGAAAATATGTTTAGTCTTGATGTTGCACAAATTGTAGATGGTGTTACTAAATTACGTAAACTAGAGTTTAAGACTGTTCATACACAAGCAGAAAACCAACAAAAAATGTTGCTTGCTATGGCAAAAGACATTCGCGTAATCTTAATTAAAATTGCGGACAGATTACATAATATTCGTACACTTGATGCAATGGCTCCAGAAAAACAATATAAGATTGCGATGGAAACTTTAGAAATTTATGCGCCACTTGCACATCGTCTGGGGATTTTTAGAATTAAAGCAGAACTTGAAGACCGTTCACTTAAATATGTTGATACTGAGATGTATTATGAAGTCTCACATTTAATTCAATCTAAAAAGGCTGAACGTGAAGCAAGCATTGATCATATTATCGAGCGAATCAAAAAATTATTTGATGAGAATCACTTAAATAATTTCTCAATTAAGGGTCGAATCAAAAATATTTACAGTATCTATAAAAAAATGGTTAAGAACAATCGTTCATTTGAAGATATTTACGATTTGCTAGCTGTACGTATCATCGTTGATAAAGTTGAGAATTGTTACCAAGCTTTAGGTCTAATTCATGCAACTTTTACACCAATACCAAGACGATTCAAAGACTATATTGCCGTACCAAAACCAAACCTTTATCAGTCGCTTCATACAACTGTTTTAGCAGATGATGGTACATTATTTGAAGTGCAAATTCGTACGGAAGAAATGGATAAAGTTGCCGAATACGGGGTTGCAGCTCACTGGGCATATAAAGAAAACAAAACATACTCAAAGGAAAAAGAACAATTTGAAATTGCTCAAAAACTTAAGTGGTATGGCGAATTACTTAAAATGAGTGAAGATACCGATGAAACCGATGCAGGTGCAAAAGAATTTGTTGAAACAGTTAAAGGTGATATTTTAGACGCTAACGTCTATGTTTTTACACCAAAAGGTGAAGTTATTGAATTACCGAAGGGTTCAACACCGATTGACTTTGCGTATCGTATTCATACAGATGTCGGCCATAAAATGACAGGTGCACTTGTTAATAACAAAATTGTTCCACTTGATTATGAACTTAACACTGGCGACATTATTACAATTAAAACTTCAAAAACAGCTCAACCAAGTGATGCTTGGTTAAAAATTGCGAAAAGTAGTCATGCAAAACATAAAATCAAAGCATTTTTAAACCATCAAAATCGTGACATGCTTATTGAAAACGGCAAACTAACGTTAGAGCGTGAATTAGTAGCGAATAAAGTTACAGAAATGATTGATGAAGCGTTTGTAAAAAAACATTTTGAAAAGAATTTCTGCCAAACGATTGAAGATCTATACTTAGAAATTGGAAAGGGACTTATTAGTCCAAAAACCGTCGTTGCTAAACTTACAAATGCAGAAGTTGATAAGGAAGCATATTTACAACGTCAAATTCAAAAAGCAACGCGTATTTTAAACACACATAGTGAAACCGGTATTGTTGTTGAGGGCTTAACAAACCCACAAATCAAGCTTGGCAACTGTTGTTTCCCAATACCTGGAGATGACATTATCGGGTTTGTAAGTAAACAATCTGGTATCGTTGTTCATACGCAATTATGTCCAAACGTAAAACAACTAGATCAAAATCGTATCGTTGAAGTCTTTTGGGCGTCAAACATATCACGTAAATATCCAGCATTACTAAAAATTATAGCGAATACAAAACCAACAGTTATTTCTGATGTTGTAACATCAATCAATTCTGTCAGTGTATCGATTGCTGAACTAAACTCACAAGTAGTTCCTTCAGTTGAAACACTGTTAAAAGTTAAAGTATTAGTTAATGATTTCGCACAATTAGAAAACTTAATTGTCAATATAAAGAAAAATAGTGATGTTTACAGTGTTGAAAGGGATTATCGATGAGATTAGTTGTACAACGTGTTAAAGAAGCGCAAGTTATTATTGATAACAAAGAATACAGTTCGATTAAACAAGGATTTTTGGTATACTTAGGTATTACACATACGGATACGCCCGAAGATGTTATTAAATATGCAGATAAAGTAAAAAAACTACGTGTATTTAGTGATTCAGAAGGAAAAATGAATTTAAATATCGATGCAGTTGGTGGTGAATTTTTAGTTGTTTCACAGTTTACATTGTATGGAACGACGAAAGGATATAACCGTCCATCGTTCATTGAAGCTGCTAAGCCTGAGCATGGTGAAAAACTGTACAATTTGTTTGTTGAAAAAATCAATGAGTCACATAGATGTAAAACAGGAATCTTTGGCGCAGATATGAATATCGTTTCCATAAATGATGGCCCTGTTACAATACTTATTGATTCAATAAATGATTGACAAATAATAGGTTTTTCGTTATTATTAAGTTATAACTTAATCAGTCTATGATAAAGGATGCTAAGAAGCTGTGACACCTTTTGAGACTAACCAATAAATAAGTGCCGATGATATTCGGAATTAAGGTGGTACCGCGGTTTATTCGCCCTTAGGTTTTTTAAGGGCGTTTTATTATATTTAAGGAGAGATTTTTATGAATAAAGTTAAGGGAACTTACGACGTATTGCCAAATGAATCAAAGATGTGGCAAGCATTAGAGAAAAAAATCGCACAACTTATGGAGCGATATAATTATAAAGAAATTCGTACACCAATGATGGAATATAGTGAGGTCTTCCACCGTCAAAGTGAAGGGTCAGATATGGTGACAAAGGAAACGTATGATTTTTTAGATCGGTCAGACCGTAAACTTACGTTAAAACCAGAGGGTACTGCAGGTGTTATTCGCAGTTTTGTTGAAAACAAATTATACGTAGGAAACGATGTTGTTAAACTATACTACGTACAACCAAATTTTAGATACGAACGTCCACAGAAAGGTCGATATCGCCAATTTATGCAATTTGGTGTTGAAGCTATTGGAATTCGCAGTCCTTTACTTGATGCAGAAGTTGTAAGTATAGCCTATAACTTTATTAAAATATTGGGCTTAAAAGGTGCTAAAATCAAAATTAATACTTTAGGTGATAAAACATCTAGAACAAACTACCTAGAGGCTTTAAAAGCGTATTTTGAACCTCATAGAGAATTTTTAAGCAATGATTCTAAAGTAAGACTAGATAAAAACCCACTTCGTATTTTAGATTCAAAAGATGAAAATGATATAAAATTAGTTAAAGATGCACCAACACCGTTGGAATATTTGACAGACGATGCTAAAAATTATTTTGATGACGTATTAAAATACTTAGATAGTGCAAATATTGACTATGAAATTTCGCCTAGACTTGTTCGTGGACTTGATTACTATAGTCATGTGGTCTTTGAGGTTGAAGCGGATATTGAAGGCTTTGGCGCACAAAACGTTCTTGGTGGTGGTGGACGCTACGAAAGTTTAGTCGAAGAACTTGGCGGACCAAGTTTAGGTGGAATTGGTATTGCCTTTGGTCTTGAGCGTATTTTATTAGCACTTGAAGCTGAACATATCAATTTAGCTAGTGAAGATGCAATTGATGCTTATTTTATCGTATTTGATGAAGCACATAAAAAGCATGCATTTAGCTACGCCGAAATGCTACGTGCAAATGACATAAGTGTTGAGTTTGATTTCAAAAAAACAAGTTTTAAAAACCAATTAAAACGAGCACTTAAGTTAAATTCTAAGTATTTACTCATACTTGGGGAAGATGAAATTAATCAAGGCACAATTACTGTAAAAAACACTGTTACAGAAACACAAGAATCTATAAAACAAAACGATTTATTAACATATTTAAAAGAAAAATTAGGTGAATAATATGAAATACACACATCATAATAATGAATTAACACTAAAAAATTTAGGTGAACAAGTATATTTAAAAGGCTGGGTTGCTAAAGTAAGAAACTTAGGTGCCCTAATCTTTATTGACTTAAGAGACCGTTTTGGTATTACACAATTAGTTGTAAAACCAGAATTTAAAGATTATGCTCTAGCAGAAAAAATTCGTAATGAATACGTCATTGAAGTTCAAGGTGTTGTTATTGAACGCGAAAGTAAAAATAAAAACATCTTAACAGGAGAGATTGAAGTAGAGGTTACAAATTTAAATATCTTTAGTACAGCTGAAACAACGCCAATACAAATTACAAATGAAACAGATGCACTTGAAGAAACACGATTGAAATATCGTTACTTAGATTTAAGAAGACCTCGTGCACAAAAATTTCTAATTCAAAGACATCATATTATGCAACAAGTACGTAGCGTACTTGTAAGACGTGGATTTTACGAATTAGAAACGCCAATGCTTGGTTTATCTACGCCAGAAGGAGCTAGAGACTATTTAGTGCCTTCTAGATTATATCCGGGTCATTTTTATGCACTACCACAATCACCACAAATGTATAAACAATTATTTATGGTTGCTGGTTTTGAGAAGTACTTCCAATTTGCAAAATGTTTCCGTGATGAAGACTTGAGAGCTGACCGTCAACCAGAGTTTACACAAGTCGACATCGAAGCATCATTTATCGATGAAGAAGATATTTTTGAATTAGCAGAAGACATTATTAAAACAACTTTTAAAAACGTATTGAATCTTGATATACCTACGCCATTTTTACGTATGAGTTATAATGAAGCAATGGACAAATATGGTTCAGATAAACCAGACATGCGTTTTGAAATGTTATTAGAAAATTACTCATTCTTAGCAGAAAAAGTTCCATTCTTCGAAAACGAAGTTGTTAAAGGATTTGTTGCTAAGGGCGCTCAAAATGAATTTACACGTAAACGAATTGATGAATTGACTGCCCTTGTAAAAAAACATCACGGAAAAGCGCTAGCATTTGTAAAAAAAGCAAACAATGAATACAGTGGAAGTATTGCAAAATTTTTAGATGATGCAATCTATGATCAACTCAAACTAGATAATGAAGACATCCTATTCTTAGTTCCTGGAACATATGACAACGTTTCGCAAAGTTTAGGCACACTAAGAATTGAGGTTGCACGCCAACTTGGTTTAATTGATGAAAATAGATACAGTTTCCTATGGGTTGTTGATTGGCCACTTTTAGAGTACAGTGAAGATGAAGGACGCTTTTATGCGAAACATCATCCATTTACTGCAGCAAAAGATTTTAATGAATTAAAAAATAATCCAAAAGAAGCACTAGCAAAAGCTTATGATGTTGTTTTAAATGGGTATGAGCTTGGTGGCGGGTCAATTCGTATCCACAATCAAGAAGATCAAGCCCTTATGTTTGAAACTTTAGGCTTTAGCAAAGATGATATTCGTACAAAATTTGGTTTCTTTGTAGATGCCCTTAAGTATGGTACGCCTCCACATGGTGGCATTGCTTTAGGTTTTGACAGACTTGTTATGTTAATGACAAAAACAGATAACATCAAGGACGTCATCGCATTCCCTAAAACACAAAGTGCTAAAGACCAAATGACAAATGCTCCAGGAGTTGTTGAACAAAAACAACTTAATGAATTAAAAATAAAGGTGGGCGAATAATGAAAGAAATTACATTAGCAGGCGGATGTTTTTGGGGTGTTGAAGCCTACTTTCAACGCTTAAAAGGAGTTGTTGATACGACCGTGGGTTATGTTGATGGCAACATTGAAAAACCTACATATCGTATGTTGGTAAACGGTCTTGCAACACATGTTGAAGCTGTTAAAGTAATCTATGATGAAAATGTTGTAGATTTAACAAAAATTTTAGAACATTATTTTAATATCATCAATCCATTTGCATTAAACAAACAAGGGAATGATGTTGGTATTCAATATCGTACAGCTATTTTCTATAAGGATGAAGAAGACTTAAAAATCATTGAAAATTATATGATTAAACGCTTTAAGGATGATCTAAAAAATGTTAAAACATATGTAAGTAATAGGGATGATTTTTATGATGCCGAGGAAGAACATCAAGATTTTTTAAAGAAAAATCCAGACGGATACTGTCATATTGATTTGTCAGATTTAAAAGGAGATGACTATCATGAAGCGTAATGATTATATTTCATGGGATGAGTATTTTATGGGTGTTGCTGAACTGTCTTCAAAGCGCAGCAAAGACCCAAATACACAAGTTGGTGCATGTATTGTCAATGAACATAAACGTATTGTTGGTATAGGATATAACGGTTTACCACATGGTTGTAGCGATGATACATTCCCATGGTCAAATAATCAAGATGATATTACTAATACAAAATATCCTTATGTTGTACACGCTGAAGCAAATGCAATTCTTAATGCAACACAAAATTTACTAAACGCAAGTATTTATGTGACGCTATTTCCATGTAATGAATGTAGTAAACTTATCATTCAAAGTGGTATTAAAGAAATCGTTTATGTATCTGATAAATATAAAGAAACGGATATGCATAAAGCAGCCCTTAAAATGTTAGAAGCTGCTGGCATAAAACTACGTAAGATACCTTATGGTAAACTTACATATGAAAAATAAACGTTTAAAATTTGTTTTAATATTTTTGTATATTGCAGTAGCAGTACTCTTTGTTTTACCAAGTAACTTTCAAGCTATAACTCCAGGCAATGTAACAAATGTAGATACTGTGTTTGAACTTAAAGATACAGAAACGAGTGATAATTTTTTCACTGTGTCGGTAATTAGTTATTTTAGAGTAACACACTTTCAAAAGTTTCTAGCAACTTTTGACAAAAGGATCGATTTAAGCAAACGTACGGAATATGATGAATCGCTATCCTTTTCTGATACAGTTAAACAAGGAAAAATATCAAAAGAATCATCAATTAACAGCTCAATTATCGCTGCATATGAGTTTTCAAGAAAGTATCAAGAGGAAAATCATTTAACTCATATAGACCCTATATCTATTGATTATGTGTATCAAGGATTTATAACTTATTATGCAACAAATTATCTTAATATTGGTGATATCATTGTAAAAATAAACAATCAATCATTTAGTGATTATGCAACTCAATTAGAATATTTACGGTCATTGATTCAAACTAAAGATACGATTCTTTTCACGTTAGATGATGGCAAAATGATTGAAATTAAAGAAAGCACCTCATTTATTTTCTATCCGAAATATTTAATTGAAAAGACAATACCACAGTTAGAAGTACAGAAAGCATTATTAGCTTCTGGTGGTCCTTCAGGTGGTATGATTCAAACATTAAGCTTAGTTGCAAGTTTACTTAAACTAAACTTACAAGATCTAAAAATAGCTGGAACAGGTACCATCGAAATGGATGCTAATTACACGATTGGTCAGATTGGTGGTATTTTACAAAAAACACATACAGTCATCAAAAATAAGATGGATTATTTTATTGTTCCAGATTATTATCGTACAAGTCTAGATATTGAAGCGATTGAAATGCGAAAACTAAGTGATAAAATAAAAATCATCTATGTTACAAATTTAGAAGAAGCAATGGAAAGATTGGTAGACATATATGAAGAACATATTTTATAGTCTAAGAAATTTATCAAATCGATATAAAAAAAATAATCGTATCATCGATGGGAATACAACAGTTAAAGATGTTGTATATTCTGTTGTTCTCGGTCTATTAAAGAGTATTTTATGGATTTTACTCCCATCACTGCTCTTATATAACCTATCAATCTATCCATTTATTTATCAATTAATGCCCATTTGGATTTACATCATCGTTAATGTGTTTATCTACTTGTCTATTTATTATTACTATAAGCATTTAAAATTAAGAGTTAATGAAATCAAAGATTTAAATACTAAGTTGTTGCTCAATATGGAATTTATGTTCTCACTATTCGTAACAACAATAATTTTAATAATCTTTCTTTCATTTGTATAGGAGGCTTACATGAAAATCGGTATTATACTCATTCTAAGTGTTTTGATTCTTGATCAAGGTTCAAAATTATTTGTTATGCAAACAATTGCTAAAACGAATGAAACAATTGTTGCATTACCAAACCTACTTGAATTTGAGTTTATATTAAATAAAAATATATCATTTGGTATCCCAGTGCCTCCATTTGTTATATATGCCGTTATTCTTATTGCTTTGGGTGTATTCATTTACTTATTCAAATCTGTAAACTTTAAAACGGCTAAAATCTTTAGTATTTCAGTCAGTTTATTTATCGCAGGAACAATAGGCAATTTAATTGACCGCATCATTTACGGTGGTGTAGTTGACTTTATTCATCACCCATTTTTAGGTTCCATTCATCGTGTATTAGATTTTATCTACAACTTTGCTGATTTAGCTTTAAATTTAGCAGTTGTATTGTTTGCAATTGATGTCATATTTTTAGAACACAAAAGGAAGAAACATGAAACAAGAGAAAATATTTAAAATTGAATCTGAATTTGTTGGTGAAAGACTTGACCAATACTTAGTTAAAGCGTTCGAAGATAAAAGTCGTAGCTTTATTACAAATCTTATTAAAAATGGTGATGTATTGGTCAATGGAAATCAAGTTAAACCGGGTTATTCGCTTAAATTAAACGATCAAATATATGTTGCAATTAATGAACCCAAATCGTTAGATTTGGAGCCTGTAAACTTAGATTTAGATATCGTATATGAAGATTCGTATCTTTTAGTTGTAAATAAACCTGAAGGGCTTGTCGTACACCCAGCAGAATCTTATGATGGACCTACCCTTGTACATGGTCTTTTATATCAAAGTGACGAACTAAGTAGTATTAATGGCGTCAAACGACCAGGTATCGTTCATAGAATCGATAAAGATACAAGTGGGTTGTTAATTGTCGCTAAAAATGATATTGCCCATCAACGTCTAAGTGAAGCATTTAGTAAACATGAAGTTAAGCGTATTTATACGGCTTTAGTTTATGGGAAAATTGATGTTTTAAAAGGTGTTATCGATATGCCCATCGGTCGACACCGTACGAACCGACTAAAAATGGCGGTTGACCCAGAAGGTAAACGTGCGGTTACACATTTTAAAGTATTAGAACAATTCGACAAGTACACATTGATAGAATGTGAATTAGAAACCGGAAGAACCCATCAAATACGTGTACATATGGCTCATATTGGTTATCCGATCGTAGGTGATCCAATCTATGGACCAAAAGACGTAATAGGCGATACAGGCCAGTTTTTACACGCACACACCTTAACATTCGTTCATCCAATAAAAAACGAGCATATGACCTTTACAGTCGATATGCCCGAATCATTTAAACAGATGTTAAATAAATTAAGATAAATTTTGCTTTGTGACATTTTTGTAATTGGTTTTAGCTACCAATTCTAATGTCTCAAAGCCTTTTTCTTTGTAGATACGGTAAATCAATTCATCAGCAGCTTTGCTAGCGCCTTTGACGAGTTTATAACCTAGTTTTTTTCCATAGCGATTCATTTCTACTAAGAATGCATAACGCGCAATAATTGCTGCACATGCAACACTTAAATGAATTTGCTCAGCACGGACATGAAATTCGATGTCTCGATATATGAGCATTTCACCTTTTAAATAACTAAAGTAGAGTTGTGGTGAGCAGAACTGGTCTAAAATAACAGGAATCTCTCCTTCAACTTTTGATTTAGTCTTTAAAATAGATTGATTGTGTAGTAAAGCTTTAATTTTATTTAAATTATAGCCTTTCTTAACAAGCGTATTGTATTTTTTGGGGTTTAAAATAATTAACGTATGCGTAATTTTTTTAGCAATTTGGTTTGCGATTTTAACGACTTGTTGGTCACTCATGCTTTTAGAGTCTCTTACATTAAGCGATTCCAAAAATGGTATGTCATCAATCGATACATACGCAGAGCAAACAACAATCGGTCCAAAGACATCACCAGTACCCACTTCATCTGCACCAATAGCTGCATAATCCTTTCTGCCTAAAATACGTTTAATTAATATTAATTCATGAGCAATTTCTTCACCTTGAAGAACAACTTTCAATGAATTATACGCTGTTATTTTACAATCATTATGGCGTGCTTGAAAAGCAATTAAAGGATTATTATTTTCCTCTAAATGATTTTGATAGACCGTATGCAATTTTTCTAATTCATTTTTATCTAAAATGATGGTAAAATATTTCATAGAATTCTCCTATTCTTTTTCTATTATAGCATAAAAAATAATAAAAAGGTTGTGTGTTGACATGAACTTCATGATAAAACCTCTAGAATTAGACATAATTAAAAATCAAATAGCAAAATTTTGCAAGTCGGAATCAAGTATTCAACGTCTAAGCGATTTAAAGCCAATGACCGAAGTAGATATAATTACTGAAAGTCTAAAAGAAGTCGAACAAATGGCGACGTTTATCGCCAAGTTTCAATCGATTCCATTTATTGAAAATTTTGACATACACGAACTCGTATCTAAAGCAAGTAAGGGGTTTTATTTTAGTTTAGAAGAGATCCTACAATTTAGACTGTTTTTTAAAATGGAATTTGATGCTATAAACCATTTTAGAGCTCAAAGACAAGATGAAAGAACATATGAATCTATTTTTAAATATGTCAATCAATTAAAGAGTCACTATAACATTTTAAATAAGTTTTATGACATCATGGATGAAAAAGGTGAGATTTATGATAAAGCCTCACCAATATTACATGACATTCGTAAAAAAATGGCAAACTCAGATCGTACACTACAAACAAAAATGCAAACTTTACTTCAAAAATATCAACAGTATTTAAGTGAAAATATTGTTGTATTGCGTAACGATCGACTATGTCTAGCCGTAAAAGAATCTTTTAAGAATAAAATACCTGGTGTGCTTCATGATATGTCACAAAGTAAACAAACACTTTACATCGAACCTGAAGCAACACGAATTATTACACAGGAACTTGAACACTTGAAACTTCAAGAACAAAATGAAATTTTAAAAATTTTAAGTAAAATATCTGAACAAATACATAAAGAATATGAATCGATAAAATTAAACTTAGAGTTGTTCATAGAACTAGACCTCATACAAGCAAAAGCTAAATACGCATTACAAATTGATGGTATGAGACCAACTATCAACAAAGAAGGCATCATTAACTTTGTTAGCGCAAGACATCCTTTAATTGATAGAAAAGATGTCGTACCGATTGATATGAAGTTAAATAAAGAAAAAAATACGATGCTTATTACAGGACCAAATACTGGTGGTAAGACAGTAGCATTAAAGACACTAGGATTACTTACATTAATGGCTCAATCGGGTATTTTAGTACCATTAAAGCCTGAAAGCGAGCTTGCCGTCTTTGATCAAGTATTTGCTGATATTGGCGATGAGCAGTCCATTATGCAATCACTTTCAACGTTTTCATCACACATCAAACGTATCATCTATATGATTGAACATATGAAAGATAATAGTTTGGTATTAATCGATGAAATTGGTAGTGGTACAGACCCAGGTGAAGGCGTTTCTCTTGCAATAGCTATTATCGAATATCTAAGACAATATGATATTCGAATGATTGTAACTACACACTATTCAGAGTTAAAACAATATGCGTTTGAAACAGAAGGGATGGTTACAGCAAGTGTGGCATTTGATGTCGCATCATTAAAACCGCTCTATAAATTGACACTTGGAGCTATTGGTTCATCACATGCGCTTTTGATTGCTAAACGTCTTGGTTTGAGCAATGAAATCTATGAGCGTGCTAAGAACCTACAATTAAATAAGACAAGCGATCTTGCAAAAGTTTTAGAAAAGCTTAACAACGAAATATATGCAATTGAGCAAGAAAAAGCGTATTTAAAGTCTGAAAATGACAAATTAAATGAACTCATTCGTTTATATGAAGAAAAACGACGAGAACTTTTTGATAAAGAAGCATCACTTGTTGAAAAAATTACAGATCGTGAAACGTCAAAATTTAAAAAAGCATATCATGAGTTAGAAGAACTAATAGAAGAATTAAAAGAGAAGAACGCGATAAATCATAAAGACTTGACCGATATTAAAACACGTGTTAATCAAAGTCTTAAAAATGATCAAATTCTTATTGAAGATGAAAAAATCAATGTTGATGATCAAGTCTATATACGTTCATATGACCAATATGGTGTTGTTCATCAAGTGAAAGATGATAAATATTTAGTTAAGTTTGGTATGTTTGAACTTTGGTTTAATAAACACGAACTTGCTAAAGAAAAAACAAAAAAAGAGACAAAAAAAGTACATAAAATTGTACGCCCTAAAAAAGCAGAAGATTTAAAGGTTACGACGTTTTCTACAGAAGTCGATTTGCGTGGTAAACGATTCGAAGACGTTAAACGTATCATGGATGACGCAATTGATAAATCACTACTTACAAACGTTCATGAACTAAGAATAATACATGGTTTTGGTACTGGTGCGATTAGAAAAGCAGTTCAAGATTACATTAAAAAATCACCCTATATTAAATCAAGCAGATATGGTGGTGAAGGTGAAGGTTTGAACGGCGTTACCATAATTACACTTAAGTAATAAAACTTGTTAAAAACCTCAGTTTTTAGTATAATAAAAGTATAGAAAAGAGGTTATATTATGAAGGATTTCAAAGAGACAAAAAATTTTGAAAACATTCTTGCAGAAACGGGCTATAAAGTAGTTATGTTTTATGCTGATTGGTGTCCTCCTTGCAATATGTTAAAACCAATTGTTGCTGAAGTAAGTAAAGAATTAACAAATGTTAACTTTCATAAAATTAACATTGATGAATTCAGACCAGTTGCTGTTGAAAATGGCGTAAGAGGTGTTCCAACACTTGTTATTTTCAAGGATAGAGATGAAATTGGTCGTTATCCAAAACCAGGTGAAAGAGAAAACCTAATGGGTAAAGAAAACTTGCTCAATTGGTTAAACCGTCATTTTAGCTAGTGTTGATGGACGGTATATTATTTGTTGACAAACCCGTGGGACTTACATCCCACGATGTTGTCTATAAAATCAAAAGACAATTTAAGAGTCCAAAAGTTGGACATACAGGCACATTAGATCCGTTTGCATCGGGTCTTTTGATTGTTTGTTTGGGGAAAGCTACGAAATTAGCGCATATTTTTCAAAATGCAGATAAGGCATATGATGCTACCATAACATTTGGTAAATTTTATGATACATATGATGTTACTGGTACTCTAGTTCAAGAAAAAGAAGTTTCACTTACAAAAGAAGCTGTTTTAAAAGTATTAGGTAATTATAAGAAAACCTATTTACAAGAACCGCCAATGTATTCTGCAATCAAGGTTGATGGAAAAAAATTGTATGATTTGGCGCGCGAAGGTATTACAATCAAGCGTGAACTAAGAGAAGTTACAATTTTTGAACTTAAACTAAATGAAATGATATCAAATGATGAAATATCGATTTCGACAGATGTATCAAAAGGCACATATATTCGTAGTCTTGCTGTAGATATTGCACAGAGTTTGGGTACAATTGGTGCGTTAAAAACACTCAGAAGAACAAGGGTTGGAAAGTATTCAGTTTGTGATGCTAAACCTTTGAGTGAGCTCAGTGAAAATGATATTTATAAATTAGAGGATTTACTTAAAACATTTCCCAAATTGGTTGTAAATGACTATTTAGTCCATTTAGCAAAAAATGGAACATACTTTGATGAAAGGCAAATAGAAACGGAAGAACCATTTGTCGTTTATAATGAAAGTGATGAACTTATTGCTTACTATGAACCTATTGACAAATTTAAATATAAACCCGTTTTAATACTGTAGACTATGAAAGCTATCAATTATAAGAAACTTAATAATAATGATCCAGTAACACTTACGATTGGCAATTTTGACGGCGTTCATAAAGGCCATCAAAAACTTGTTGAACTTAATGTAAGTTTTAAGGATTCAAAAAATGTTGTTATGACTTTTGATCCTCATCCAGTATCGGTTTTTACGAAAAATGCATTTTATACCCTTTCAAACAATCAACAAAAAACAGAGATATTAAAATCTCTTGGCATTGATGAAGTTTGGATTATAGAGTTCAACAAAACATTTAGTCAACTATCTGTAGAAGCTTTTATTGATTTTTTAAAGAAAAACCATGTGATACGTATGGTTGTGGGCGAAGATTTCCGCTTTGGATATCAAGGTAAGGGGAGAATCGATGATTTAAAAAAGTATTTTGAAGTTGTTGTGTTAAGCGACCAAATTGTTGATCAAATGCGCATCTCAAGTTCACATGTTAGAAATTTACTTATAGAAGGTAATATCGCACATGCAAATGAACTTTTAAGCCGACCGTATGCCATTGAGGGCATTGTTATTCATGGTGATAAAGTTGGACGTACGATTGGTTTTCCAACAGCAAATATCGATTATGAAAATTATTTATTACCAAAAAATGGTATCTATTATGGTAAAATACACATTGAAGAAAAAATTTATGATGGTTTAATTAATATTGGTAACAACCCAACAATTAACTATCAGGTTAAAAAACGATTTGAAGTCTATATACTTGACTTCAATGAAACGATTTATGGTAAACGCGTAAAAATTGAATTGCTTAAGTATTTAAGACCAGAAGCTAAATTTAATTCCAAAGAGGAACTAATTCAACAAATGGAAAAAGATAAAGAACAAGCATTGTTGTTACGCAAAGCAAATTTATGATACAATGAATGTATCAAAGGAAATGTGAGGTAAGATTATGAAACTAGTGATTGCGATCATCTCAAATGATGATGCGAATAAAGTACAGAAAGGCTTAGTGGATCAGAAGTTTTTTGCAACTAGATTGCAAACAACAGGTGGTTTTTTACGTGCGGGAAACGCAACATTCATGATTGGTGTTAACGATGAAAAAGTAGATAAAGTTATAGAAATTATCGAAAAGTATAGTAAAAAACGTACAAAACTTGTACCAAACACCATTGTCAATGAGTTTGGCGCATTTTCTTCACTACCAACAGAAGTTGAAGTTGGCGGTGCAACCGTATTTATTATCAACGTTGATCAATTTATGAAAATTTAGTTGCATTTTATAAAAAAAATGCTATAATATTAAAGTCGGTGACAAGGTTTAGGGCATAATCCCTTTACTTTAGTTATTTGAAAGGAGATAAGAATAATGGCTTTATCAAAAGAACAAAAGCAAGCGATCGTTAAAGAATATCAACTTAAAGATGGCGACACTGGTTCACCAGAAGTTCAAGTGGCAATTTTAACTACTGAAATTAACCAATTGAATGAGCATCTTCAAGTTCATAAACACGATTTCCATTCACGTCGTGGACTTTACATGAAAGTCGGCGCTAGACGTAGAATGCTTCAGTACTTAAAAGATACTGATGTGAAACGCTATCAAGCATTAATCGAAAAATTAGGATTACGTCGCTAAAAGGATTGCTTCGGCAATCTTTTTTTTATTTAAAAACATGATATGATATTTTTTCCATAATGCATGTTTTTGTATACTTTTAACTATTTTTATGGTATTATGAATAATGTTAATAATATAAAAGATTAATAAATACGTATAAAATGAAGGAGATTTTATATACATGTCAAAAAGAGTATTTCAAACAACGGTTGGTGGCAGACCATTAATCGTTGAAGTTGGTGAAATGGCAAAACAAGCTAATGCATCAGCTTTAGTTCGCTACGGCGATACAACGATTTTAAGCGTTGTAACATCAAAAAATGAACCATCTACAGGTGATTTCTTTCCACTGATGGTTATTTATCAAGAAAGATTGTATGCTGCAGGTAAAATTCCTGGAGGTTTTTTAAGAAGAGAAGGACGTCCTTCTGAACACGAAACATTAACATCAAGATTAATCGATCGACCAATTCGTCCATTATTTGATGAAGGCTTTAGAAATGAAGTTCAAATCGTAAATACCGTATTAAGTAGTGATCCTACATGCCCACCAGAAA
>DUPY01000027.1 GCA_012838065.1 Acholeplasma sp.
CATAGAAAAATTGCTTACCATTAATGAACCTAATAGAGAAAATGTATTTGAAGTATTAAGAGATATTGGTGTTTGTAGGATGTTAAAAGAAGAAGATCGTAGACTTTCGAGAACTAATAGGCCATATGATGAGAAATTTATCATTGAAAAACTATATTATGATAAAGATATCAGAATTAAGAATTATCAATATCCAAACTAGAATAGTGATTAAATTTGCATCTATAATTAAATACCTTGGTACAAAGGGTAAGCAGCAAAAGCTGCACAATATTGGCTAAAAGCCAGGAGGACTAGTTGATGAAAACTAGAAAAATAATTGTACCAAGGAGTATTATTAAGAAGCACTTACCACACCCAGAGTTTTACGGAGAGTCTATTGTGGAACTCGCAAATGACATGGCAACAGATGTTTACACAGATTTAGATGGCAGTTTATTCACAGAGACAAATAACGAAAAACTGATTCATTACTTATTAGCAAATCAGATGATCGATTATCCTACGCTAATTACAGCAGATTACCTTTTGCTAAAATCTATTTCGTTAGAAGACGCAAAACAAATTCACGAATGGTTCTTGATATCACCATTTAGAAGAGCACAATCAGTAGAAAATGAGATAGACATTGTTTACGAGTACATATCACATGCAAAAACTATAAATTCAGATGCCCTTATGATTAGCAATAAAGATATTCCAGTTGGCTTATTTGGATATACAATCATCGATCATGTTGGCATACTCAGTTTTGAGATTTACAACCATTCAGCTATAACTATAAACGAAGCAGTCCAATCACTAGAACAAATCAAACACCATTTACTGTTAGAATTCAATCTTCATAGACTAGTATTGCATGTGTTTGAATATGATCATTTTGTTCAAACCATATTAGACCTAAGTTCATTCAAAAAAAATCAATTAGCAGTTATATTAGTACCCACATTAAGTGGGGCAATGCAACAAGTTGAATATGCGTATGAAGTCAAAAATATATAGACTTCATACAACTTTCACGGGCAAGTCTTCCGCTACGGGTCACCACAACTAGCCGAATAGTCATTCTCAAATAAGAGAATGGCTTTTTTTGTCTTTGTTAGGCTGAGAAGTCGATAATCTTTCATGCTAAAATTGAAGTCATTCTAGTTGATATTTGCACTTTCCATTTTCACATTTTCGTTAAAAATCAAAAAATTATCCACATTGATGGATTATAAACAATATAAAAAGAGCTGAACGTCCTGAAGATAATCAAACCTTCATTTCGTTACAGCCCCTTTTTTCTTGTTTCAAGCATTAAATTATAGAAAAGATTAATAAGATACTTGTCATGATTTTTTATTATTATAATCGAGTTGTTTACTATATTAGAAGCATTCTTTTTTAATGACATGTTCCATGTTATAATAGTCATACATATTACAAAAACAAATCATGGAGTGACACTTATGAGAACAATTGATGAATTAAATCAAATAAAGAGAACGTCCGAAGTTTATGTTACTGTTTTTAGTATTCTTGCATTTTTAACATTTACTGCAGGAGCTATTTTGTTCTCGCTTGAAATCTTGATGGTTGCTACATTCATCGCGGCTATTTTTGTCATATCGCTCATATTTTTAATTACATTTGCAGTTAAATTTTACAAATTAAAAAAAGAATATGCGGAATATGTAAAAGTTCAAGTAAAAAAATTACCTTATGTTTTAAAACACGAGCCACTTATAAGAGTAAAAAAAGTTAAAGATTTAAGAGAATTATATTTGTTTCCAAGATTAAGCTATTATACGAAGCGTCATGCCTTAGATGTCGAATATCGTTATTACACATTTAGTGTCCATGATGGATATGCAGTAAGCCAAGATGGAAATACGAGTACAACGATATTTAAAGGAAAAGTTTATGAATTTACGTTAGAAGACAGTTATCCACATATGGTCATTACTACAAACAAACGTGTTAAACCAAAGAATATGGGGGAACCGTATACATATAATGGTTTTAGAATATTTGGTATACGAAAAAATATAGAGGATTTACCTTTAAGACAAACATTAAAAAGCTTAACGATTGTCTTAAAAGGTCATAAAGCTTATATCGCTTTAGAAAAAAAATGGCTTTTATTTGAGTTTAGTGCATTTGTAAAAGTAAATGATCTTAATTTAATAACTTTAATGCGTAAAACGGAAGAAGAATTTGATGAAGTTATTGATATTTTAGAATACATTAAATAAACATATATTAGTAAATCATTATAATAAGTAGAAAAGGATAAGAGAAAAGAAGGAAAACAGATGAAAAAAATTACACAATTACTATTTACACTCCTTCTCGCATTGATATTGGTTGCATGTGGGAATGATGAAGTAAACGTAGATTATGATGAAATTATTAACGCAGTAACCATTAGCGATATTGATTTAGGCAGTATAACAGATGATTTTGTGTTACCGGATAAAATGGATGGTTATAATCTTGTTTGGATAAGTAATAATGAAGCAATTACAATCAAAAGTTTTGTTGCAAGGGTTACACAAAAAGATTCAGATACAACGGGTACCATCAATGTATCTATTAAGGATAATGAAACATTTTCAAAATCTTTTAACGTTACAGTAAAAGCTAAAGCTTTCGTTCTTACGAAAGAAGATATCATCAATCAAATAAAGATTAATTTACACGTTGGTGAAACATGCTCTAGTATAAAATCTGATATTACATTGACACTAAAAGTAGATGATATAGATATTTATTGGACAAGTGCAAAATCAAGTGTCATTAAGATTGATGGAAATAAAGGTATTGTAACACGCCTTAAAACAAATGAAACAGTCGTATTAACAGCATCGTTTATTTTTGATGGCCAAACACACCACAAGGAAATTACAGTTGTTGTTGAAATGATTGATGAAGAAGATCCAATCGATCCAGAAGTACCAGAAATTAATTTAAATGATATATTGGATTCACTTTTGATTAATTTAGCATCAGGTGATACGTTAAATTCAGTTACAAAAGATTTTGAACTTACAACAAAATCATTTGATTATTCAATCACTTGGGCAAGCAGTGATACAAGCACAGTTGCAATTTCAAACGGAAAGGCAATCGTCACTCGAAATGATGATGAGGTTAGTGTAACCTTAACAGCAAGCTTTGTGTTTAATGGTAAGGTAGAAACAAAAGAATTTACAATCACAGTTTTAAAGGAAGAAATCGATGAGCCAGAAGTGCCTGTAGAACCAACAATAGAGACGACTTATTTTGAAACTTTCGAAACTCTTCAAGAAGTAAAAGATAGTGGTAATAATTCAAGTGCTTATGATGATTATGAGTTTATTGGAGACAACCCAAATGTTTTATGGGAGTTTAACCGCACGCGTATTGACTTATTTTATAATAACACCAATGCTGTTACTGTCCATGGTGGAAATAGCGATGGAGGACCTGAACTTTTAGGTGGCTTATATATTTTCTTAGATGAAGGCATATCTAAATTATCTTTTGAAACAAAATTGCCATACTATGAAACAGATAAGCATACAAAAGTTACGATTTTCTTTAATGATATTAAAATTAATGAATATGCATTATCTGGCAAAGATAATCAAAGAATATCAATAGATAACTTAAACTTCAAAGGCGAAGGTGTTTTAAGGATTATTGTAAGTAGTGGCCATCGTGTAACATTTGATAACTTTTCGTGGACAACAAATCGCTTTGGTCAAGAAGTTAACAGTTTACTAGTTGATTTTGAATCGAGTGTTAAAGATGATGATCAGTTTACATTCTTAAATCAACCAACAGAAATTCAATTATCTGGGATAGTTTTTATAGGTAAAGAGATTCAAGTAAGTGAAAAAGATCTTCATCCACAAAACGAATCTAGTTATCTAACAGATTCTTTAGGTACAAATATGGCTAGATTCCGTGGAAATGGAAGTACATCATCATCAATTGATAGTACACCAATTGCTTATTTATACAATAAAGATCCGTTTTCTCATGTAACAAAACTCACATTTACTGCAAAACTGTTTAATATATATAGTGATGGCGCAGAAATTCACATTTACTATGATATAAGCGGAGAATGGGTGTTATTAACTAAAATAACCAGTCTTACAACCGATTTTATGTACTATGAAATTGATGTAAATCTAGAAAATGTACGTATAAAAATCGAAGTTCCACAAGTTGCACAAAACAACACGATAAATATAGATAATATCAATTTTATTTTCAAATAATTTTTTATAAAAGACCTTTATGGTCTTTTTTTAAAAAAAATCATGTATATAATATCAAATTCACAAGTGATTTATATCAAAATGTAACATAGTATAAAATATTTTGTGTAAATGAAAAACTGAATAAAATTTAAAAAGGAATC
>DUPY01000028.1 GCA_012838065.1 Acholeplasma sp.
GTTATACGTATCGCAGAAGCACTGCTTCGATCATTTCTTGGTAAAAACATTTTATGCGTTTCAACAAAGTAGTTGTCTTTAAACGCATGAAATGTCACGGAACATTCATATTCATGTATTACATATAATGTTTTATTTGATTTACTATATGTAAAATGTCTAGGTCCAGGATTTCCGGCAAAACGAATAGTTTCAATAAGCTTCATATGTAACTGATCGATAGTGTATCGATAAATACTATTAAGCCCAAGATCTACAACAATTAAACTTTCAATATCATCAACATACTCAGCAAAATGAATTTTAGCATTCGTACCGTATGCAATGCGCTGTACAAGGTTTAAATTTTTATCAAATACAAGTAATGTCCCCTCATGATAGGAACTTACAAAAAATAAATTTTGTGAGCTGCTGTAACTAATATGGCATGGTGCATCAGGAAATAAACGTTGTTTAATCATATTAAAATTTTTATCAAAAATACCAATTGCATACATATCATTATGTTTAAAGTAAGTTGCAAAACCATCCTTAGTTTTTGTTAGGTAGGTAGGTTTATTTAAATTATTTAATTGATTAATCGATTCAATGCGTTTCGTATCCATATTTAGATTGGCAGAATAAACACCTTCTGCGTAACTTCCGATTAAAAACTTCATTTCATCACACTCCATACTAAAGTATATCATATAATGGCCTTAATTGGCAAAATTGATTGACTAATAATGCATATAAGTTTATACTTAAATGTAGGTGAAATGTTATGCGCACAAGAAAATTATTTTCTCTGGGTAAAGGATTTACTGTGCTTATGATATTGGCAGCATTATTAACAATCTTCCATCAAATGAGCTATTCATACATTCCATTATTTACCCAATACTTAATAAAAACTTTAGAAACAAAAAATCCAAACCAGGTGGTAAATTTACCATCTTTTGTTGTTACATTTATTCAAAGTGCAGGTACGTTAAAAACGGTCATATTGTATATTGCTATAAGTTTATTGTTGCTTCAAGTATTACGGTTTCTAATGCGATTTTTTGAGTCATGGGTTAAAGGATATTTACTTGAAAAAATGGCAGAAAACATGCGTTTACGTGCATATAAACATATACAAAGTTTAGACTACACATTCCATAATAAGGCGGATAGTGGTGATCTTATACAAAGAGTTACATCCGATATAGATACAACTACATCGTTTCTAGCTCAACGTACATTAGAAATCGTAGGATTGCTTGCAACACTAACATTTGGTGCTTATCAATTGTATTATATCAATCCAACCATTGTTTGGATTACCTTAGGACTTACACCAATTTCAGCAATAGCATCAATCATCTACTTTATGAATATTAATAAGTTATATACAAAGATTGAAGAAGAAGAATCGCAAATGATGACAGTTATTCAAGAAAACTTAAGTGGTTCAAAAGTCGTTAGAGCGTTTGCAAATGAAGCGTTTGAAATTAAAAAATTAGAAGAAAAGAATAGTAAATTTAGAAATTCTATTATTAAAGCCAATAAGATTATTGCAATTTTCTGGGGAAGTATGGACTTTCTCGGTGTTATTCAATATCTAATTGTTATTGGATTTGGTATTCAAGGGATTAAACAGGGAACAATGGATGCGGCGGATATTATTGCTGCCCTCGGTTTGGTTGGTATGCTTATTTGGCCAATCCGTGGTTTAGGTCGAATGATTAATGATTATGGAAAAGCACTTGTAGCTTCAGATCGATTAAATGAAATTTTTGACCAACACTCGGAATATGAGCATGATGGTACACAAACACCTGATATTCATGGTTCTATCGTGTTTCAAAATGTACACTTTAAATTTCCAGATACAGAAGAACATCTATTAAAAAATATTAGTTTTGAAATAAAACAAGGTGAAACTGTTGCAATCATTGGTCGAACTGGTAGTGGTAAAACAACATTAGTAAACTTACTTTTACGTATGTATGATTATGATAAGGGGAACATTATGGTTGATGGCGTTCCACTTCTTGACATTAAAAAGCAGCACATAAGAAAACACATTGGTGTTGTTATGCAAGATCCATTTTTATATTCTAAGACGGTTTATCAAAACATTGCAATTCAGTCCAAAAATATTGAAAAAGAAAAAGTACAACAAGCGGCTGTTATCGCTGCACTTGAAAAAGATATTCATACATTTAAACAAGGTTACGATACATTAGTTGGTGAAAAAGGTACAACACTATCTGGTGGACAAAAACAAAGAGTTGCAATTGCACGTGTCCTTGTTGATGATAAACCTATACTCATTTTTGATGATGCACTAAGTGCAGTAGATACACATACAGATTTAATGATTCGTCGTGCATTAAATCAAAAAGAAAAGAAACAAACAACAATAATTATTACCCATCGTATTACAACAGCGAAAGAAGCTGATAAGATTGTTGTCTTAGAAGCCGGAGAAATTACCGCTATTGGAACACATGAGTCTTTAAGTAGGCAAGATGGATTATATAAGAAATTATGGGATATCCAAGGCAAACTTGAAGAAGAGTTTAACCAACTCGTAAAGCGAGGTGATTCCAATGGAAGATTTTAAACAAGATAATGAGTACAAAGTAAATCTTGGTACTTGGCGTAAAATATTGAGCATTGTATTTAAAAAACCATGGCGTGTTGTTTTACTTGTATCATTTGCAACGCTACTTGCCGTAATGGATACCATTATTCCCTTACTTAACCGTTATGCAATTGATACATATTTTAGTGGCGCTAAAGATATGACAACATTACCAATATTTATTGTAATTAATGTATTGGTCGCAGTTATTTTTGGTTTATCTGTATGGGGCTTTATTCATCAAGCAGGTGTTATTGAAGCAAACACAAGTTATCAACTACGAAAAGAAGCATTTAAAAACATTCAAAATTTATCGTTTTCGTATTTTGATAAAACACCACAAGGATGGCTCATGGCACGCTTAACTTCGGATGCAAGAAGACTATCTCTAATTATTTCTTGGGGATTGGTAGACTTAGTTTGGGCGTTATTTTCAATGATTCTAATTTTGGTTGTTTTAGTTATTACAAATATAAAATTAGCAGTTATTACTTTAATATCTGTTCCAATCATGTTAGCTGTTGCTTATTACTTTAGAAAAGTAATATTAAAACATCATCGTAATGCACGCAAGCAAAATTCACAACTTACAGCAGCATTTAGTGAAAGCTTCTTAGGTGCTAAAACTACAAAAAGTTTAGTCATTGAAGAACCGAACTTCATTGAATTTGAACAAATTGCTATCTCACTTAGACGTCATAGTATTAAAGCGGTGCTTTCAAGCTCACTCTTTTCATCGATTGTTTTAGTTATTGCGTATCTTGCTGTTACCTTAACGATGTTTAGAGGAGGAACGATGTTCCTTGAGGCAAGCACCGGTTTAAAAATAGGTGTACTATCGATGTTTATTACATACACTATTAATTTTTTTGAACCGGTTATGAGTTTATCAAGAATTATTTCTGATTTCCAAAATGCTCAAGCTTCAGCAGAACGTATTGTTGGACTTATTGAAACAAAATCAGACCTCGAAGATACGGATGAAGTTAAGGAAAAATATGGATCCAGATTCGAAGATCGAAAAGAAAATTGGGAACCACTACAGGGTGATGTTGAATTTAAAGATGTAACATTTTATTACAAAGATAATGAAATTATTTTAGAAAACTTTAATCTAAAAATTAAAGCAGGTAGTCAAGTTGCACTTGTAGGTCATACAGGAAGTGGTAAAACAACCATTGTTAACTTACTTTCTAGGTTTTATGAACCTAAAGCAGGTGAAATACTTATTGATGGTGTTGAATACCGAAAACGTAGTATTCATTGGTTACATAAACGACTCGGCTATGTTTTACAAAGCCCACACCTTTTTAGTACAACAATTATGGAAAATATACGCTATGGACGCTTAGATGCAACCGATGATGAAGTTATTGAGGCAGCTAAGGCTATTGGCGCACATGAATTTATTGAAAAACTTGATAAAGGGTACGATACATATGTTGGCGAAGGTGGGAATTTCTTATCCATTGGTCAAAAACAGTTGTTATCATTTGCCCGTGCGATTCTAGCAAATCCTCGTATTTTAATTCTTGATGAAGCGACATCATCGATTGATTCAGAAACTGAGCAAATCGTTCAAGAAGCGACGCGTACACTACTTAAAGATCGAACAAGTGTTATCGTTGCACATCGACTTTCAACAATTGTTGATAGTGATTTAATTATTATGCTTGCTGATGGAAAAATTATTGAAATGGGTAATCATAAGGAATTGCTTGAAAAACGTGGTGCATACTTTGATCTGTATCGATATCAATTCTTTAAAGAAAACGAAGCGAAAATTTAATTTAAAAGTAAAAGAAGCCAGTAATCACTAATATCAAATAGAGGTGATTTCATGGCTTTTTTTGCTTCATTATTTAAACTTTCGTTAATCTTTCAAGTTTTTTGGAATAATACAACCATAAATATTCCATTAAACGAACCTGTTGACCAGTATGTAATAATGCCTGAAGCTTCGCTTTATAAAGACGACCAAAAGATTACAACAGAAGTTAATTATTTAAGAGGAACAAATCATACATTTATATCGGTTATTAACAGTAAGTATGTAAGAACATATCACATATATTATGAAGCTTATTTTCCGCTTTATAACGTTCAAAGTCGCACATTAGTTACGTTTAATATTGTTGATGATATACCACCAGAGATTGATGTAGATAAAGTTATACAAATGCCGCTTGGTGAAAAAATAATTGATTTTAAAAAAATCATCAAAGTTAGTGATAATTATGATAGCGAATCCAATATCGATCTATTCATAGATAGCTCAAAAGTAAATATACATGTTGTTGGTACATACGAGGTTATTATTAGAGCTACTGACCAATCAAAAAATACGACAACAAAAATTGTCCAGTATGAAATTTATGATCATATCGCACCAGTAATTACAATAACAAAACCACTAACAATTGAAGTTCACCAAAAACTTGATATACATAGTTTTTTAAGTGTTAAAGATAATTACGATAAAAATGTGGAAATAACTGTAGACACTCGTTTTGTTGATTTTATGAAATTAGGTACTTATCCACTTTTTATTTATGCTATAGATGCATCGAAAAACACCACAATCGTTGAAACAACCATTACGATTGTTGATACAACAAAACCAATCATTCAACTAAAATCAAACATTGAGCCAATCAACTATTTAGAAGAAATTACGGATGAGTTATTGTATAGTTATTTATTAGAGTTTAAAGATAACTACGATAATTTAACATTAGGTGATTTTATGATCACACACGATATTGATACAAAAAGACTTGGAACATATACGATTAATTATCGTTTAAAAGACTTTAGTAACAACGAAGCAGTATCGATACTTAAAATACAAGTAAAAGACTTAGAAAAGCCTGTTATAGAGCCTATATCAACATTGTCAATTAGAGTCCATGAAGTAATTGTTGATTTTGATTTGTATTTTAACATTTATGACAACTATGATGCTAAAGATCAACTTAATATAAAACGAAGTGGCAAAGTAGATACTTCAACAATTGGTATATATAAACTTGAATATGAGGTTACAGACACAAACAAAAATACAACAAAAGCTGTCTATTACTTTGAAGTTTATGATGATATAAAACCGGAAATTCTACAACTTAAAGCATTGAAAATCGATGTTGATAGTCATTTTAATATGTATGAGTACTTCGATTTTATTGATAATTATGATGATGAATTAGTGATTTTTTTATTTGATGAAAACGTCCAATACGATAAAATAGGAAATTATCCGATAAACATTGCTGTTTATGACTCATCGATGAATGAGGCTATTTATAATGGAGTTATTGAAATTTTTGATGCGGTTGAACCTACGATTAAATTAAGCAAACAGAGCATATATTTAACACTTGGCATGCAAGTAGTTGATTACAAATCTTACATTCAAGATGTTTTTGATAATCATAGTGACCTTAATATAAGTCAGGTGAACATTTATGAGGATGTTAACTATGAGAAAATTGGAAAATACTTTGTTAACTATGAAATTTATGATGATGCACATAATTTAGGAAAAGCGATATTGACGGTCTATATTGATTATCCATATCAAAAAATGGCTTTGGTTGAGGATATATCAATTGAACAGGGCATACCTATAAATTTTTTAGAATATGTTGATATCATTGATTCACATGCAAAAGTATCTTATGATGCATCACATGTTGATATCAACACGCCAGGAATCTATTATGTTACATACTATTTTACAAACCCTAGAGGTATTTCAGAAGCATATGTTCAGCGCATAGAAATTAATGAAATGAAGGACTTCAATCTTCTAAATTATACAATTCCACTCATAATCATAGGTATCGGTATATTCCTTTGTGTTTTTATTGTCAAAAAAGATAAGTCTTTTTGACAATTAAGCGATTTTTTTATATAATATTGTTATTGAAAACATGAATGGAGAAGATATCATGGCAGATGTTTTACTAGTATATTGGAGTGGAACTGACAATACAAAAATAATGGCAGAAAAAATTAAGGAAGGGATTGAATCAACTGGACAAACAGTTTTATTCAAATCCGTTGACGAAGTAGATGAAAGCATCGTTGAAGACTTCGATAAAATTGCCTTTGGTTGTCCTTCAATGGGTATAGAAGAACTTGAAGAAGAAGAATTTGAACCATTCTTTTCATCAATCGAATATATGTTAGAAGGGAAAAAAGTTGCACTCTTTGGCTCTTATGGTTGGGGTGAAGGCGAATGGATGGAAAGTTGGGTTGAACGCACATTAGATAAAGGTGCGCTTGTCTTTAAAGAACAAGGCCTAATTATCAATTCAACACCTAGTACAAAAGAAGAGGAAGACTGTAAACAGTTTGGTCGAGAATTTGCTGAATACTAAGAGGTACTTTACGTACCTTTTATTTTTAATGATATAATGAAATTGGTGATTAAAAATGATTGGCTCTCTTTATAATCAAAGTGCATATTCTATGTTAAAAAGCATGATACCTATTGAAGACCTTGTTCGTTTAACGAAAGAAAAAGGGTATTCATTTTTAGCATTAACTGACGATAATCTTCATGGTATGATTCGTTTTTTTTCATTATGTAAACTCGAAAATATAAAACCAATTTTAGGGTTAAAAATTTTCGTGTTAGATAACGATATCAAACAAGAATATTTAGTATATGTTAAAACTCAAAAAGGTTACGAAAATCTTTTGTATCTAAATAACATTCAACAATCAAACGAATCAATAGCTTTAGAGGTTATAAAAGATCACGCTGAAGGTTTATCATTTGTTACTTCTGGTAATTCGCAATTAGAGAATCTAATTCGACAAGACAAACTTACAGAGGCTATTGAATATATTAATAAATATAAATTGCTTTTTGAGGACTTTAATTTAGGACTATCATTAGATACATTTTTATTGGAAATTGGTGTCGCACCTAAGTTAAAAAAAATAGCAGAGGAAATAAAAATTAAATTGCTACCAATTCATAAAACGCTTTATTTAAACCCTGATGATCGTTTTGTATTTGAAGCATTTATTCAAATTGATCAAGCAAATAACAAACTTGATGAATCCGCAGATTATTCAATGTTTGACCAAAATCAACTCAAACAACTATTTAGTGAGTATTTATTTGTTTTTGACCATTTAGAACAATGGGTAAAAGATATAGCATTCGATTTAAAATTACCGAAATTTTCACTTCCTAAATACCCACTAAAAAATAACGAATCATCAAAAACATACCTTGAAGCAATCGCGAAACTAGGTTTACAAAAACGTCTTGATCAAGCGCAAATTAAGGACCATAAAAATTATCAAGAACGCTTATTGTTTGAACTTGATGTTATTCATAAAATGGGGTATGATGATTACTTTTTAATTGTTTTTGATATTGTTAGATATGCGAAAAGCCAAGGTATACTTGTCGGCCCAGGTCGTGGATCTGCTGCAGGCTCACTTGTTTCATATAGTATTGGTATTACCGATATTGATCCAATTAAATACGATTTACTTTTTGAACGATTCTTAAATCCTGAACGTAATAGTCCACCAGATATTGATCTAGACTTTCCGGATGATAGACGCGATGAGGTCATACAGTATGTTGTAAATAAATATGGCATAGATCATGTAGCATCCATTACGACGTTTGGTACATTCCAATTTAAATCATCCGTTCGTGATATTGCTAGAGTCATGGGCTTAGAACCAAAAGAGGCAGGACGCATTATTAATACTGTTTTAGAAAGTAATGAAAAAATAGCTGACCCGAACATTGAAAACATACTAAGACTAGCAAAACAAATCGAAGGACTTCCACGCCATACGGGTACCCATGCTGCAGGCATAATTATTTCTAGTCATTCGTTAGAAAAAAATTTACCATTACAAAGCGGTTCATTCTCATTTAAACAAATTCAGTTTGATTCTGCCACACTTGAAAAGTTAGGTTTATTAAAAATTGACTTCCTTGGCTTAAGAAACTTAGCTGTTATTAAAAATATTTTAAATATGATGGAAGAAAAGAATATCCATTTTAAATTAACCGATATACCATTAGATGACAAAAAAACATACGAACTTTTAGCAGATGCTAACACGGATGGTATCTTCCAACTTGAAAGCGCAGGTATTAAGCAAGTCTTACGAAAACTTAAACCACGGGAGTTTGATGATATTGTAGCTGTACTTGCATTATTTAGACCAGGACCAATGGATCAAATCGATACATACATCCGTAGAAGAAATAATGAAGAACCATACACAATTGATCCTATATTAGAACCAATTCTTAAACCGACCTACGGCATTATCATTTATCAAGAGCAAATCATGCAAATTGCTCGAGTCTTTGCTGGATACACTTTTGCTGAAGCGGATTTACTCAGACGAGGTATATCAAAAAAAGATTTAACAATTTTAGAAAATGAACGTACAAAGTTTATTAATAAAAGCATAGAACTTAATCGAAGCGTAGAAAAAGCAAATGAAATCTATGATTATATTGTGCACTTTGCTGATTACGGTTTTAATAAGAGTCATAGTGTTGCCTATGCGTTAATTGCTTATCAAATGGCATACTTAAAAGCAAACTATTACCCGATTTTTATGAGTAACTTGTTAACTTCAGTTATTGGTGATGAACGTCAAACACTTTCATACATTGATGATTTAAAATCAAAGGGTTACCGTGTTGTAGCACCAGATATTGAACATAGCACGCTTATGTATCGTACAAATGAAGATGTTGTCTTATTACCA
>DUPY01000029.1 GCA_012838065.1 Acholeplasma sp.
AATAAGGTATAATATAAGTCGTTTTTTCATAACGATATGAATGTATAACAAGATACCAGGAGAATAAAATGATTAAATTCAATTCAGTAGACTGTGGCAACGATAAAGTATTCATCAGTAACTTAAACATTGAAATCAAAGAAAATGAGTTTATGAGCATCGAATCTCCAATCCCTTTATCTAATCTTTTTATCGATGTTCTTACAGGAAAAGAGAAGTCTAAGACAGGCTCAGTATGTATTAATATGCTAGAAGAAAATGTTCATAGTGTCATCTATGATTTTATCGGAGTCATTTACGATACCGACTATTTTTATGATAGATTGCGGGTTAGAGAGTATTTGGACATATTTCGCATGATGCACGGCGCTACGTGTGGCCTTGATAATCATCTAAAACAGTTTGGTTTGCTAGATGTGAAAAATGATTTTATACATAAGTTATCAAATGACTACAAACGTAAACTTAGTTTGGCGAGAGAATGTTTAAAAAAGATTCAACTATTAGTCATTGTTGAGCCAATTAGGAACCTAGATTTTATCGCAACTAAAGAAATAATCCAACTATTGAATCACATACATGTTACTGGTATTAGCGTCATTTCGTTTTCATCCTCCTATAAAGAGGCGTTAATGATAAGACCCACAGTTTATCAATTATCTGATAACGGCATTCAGTTAATTAAAGATGATAGTAAGTATTCTATGAATGAAGATTTCGACACGATAAGGATCCCAAGAATCTCCATTAAGGTTAATGACAAGCTTGTACTATTAAATCCATATGAAATTGATTATATTGAAAGTTATGATGGACAATGCTTAATATATGTCAAAAACAACAAGTTCTCATCTAATGAACCGTTAACCAAAATAGAAGAAAAACTTATGAATTATGGATTTTTTCGGTCACATCGCTCCTACCTTGTTAATTTGCAGAAAATAGTAGAAATAATCTCTTGGTCAAAAGATAGCTATTCGGTTGTTTTAAGTGATAAACAGAAGACGACTGTTCCATTAGCCAAAGGAAGAGTTCAAGAGTTAAAGAAAGTTTTGTTGTAACATACTCGCCACTCATCCCGTTTTTTTCGCCGTTCGTGGGAAATGGATATTAAATCAAAATTATCCACGATATAATTGCGTTGAAAAGGAGGGAACCTGTATGCAATATGCAATTCAGTTAAACAAAATAAGCAAGAGATTCAATCAAGGGTATGTACTTAATGAAATAAACTTTGGTGTTAAGACCGGTGAAATCTTTGGGTTTTTAGGTCCAAGCGGATCAGGCAAAACAACGACTCTGAAAATCATCACAAATCAATTAATCCCAACATCTGGAGAAGTGCTTTTGTGGGATAAGAATCATAAAGAGATTTCATTAGAACAAATAGGTATCTTATCAGATAACTCTTCGGTTTATGAACGTTTAACAATTAAAGAAAACCTAATGTTGTTTGCACGTATTCATGATGTGAGTATCGAAGAAGTTGACAGGCTATTAAAACGCATTAGGCTCTATGAGGTTAAAAACAAGCCTGTAAAAACGCTATCCAAAGGTATGAAACAAAGATTACTACTGGCATGTTCTGTAATCCATAAACCTAAGTTGTTGTTTTTAGATGAACCCACATCTTCACTTGATCCTACATCAATGATTGAAATTCAAAACCTGATAAAAGAGATTAATGAACAAGGAACAACCATATTTTTAACTACACATAACATGTATGAAGCGGATTCGTTATGCCATAGAATCGCATTTTTAAATGGAGGCGAAATCATTGAAGTGGGCTCCCCGGCAGAACTGAAGCAAAAGTATCGCAAAAATACGTTAGTTGTAACATTGCTGGATAACAGTGTGCATTTAATAGACTTAGATACAAGTGAAAAATATGAACTAGTGAAATGGATAGAGGAAAGCAAAATCTTGACAATCAAAAGCGATGAACCAACAATTGAAGATATTTTCATAGCATTAACTGGGAGAGAACTTGTATGAGAAAAAGCATTAGAAAGATAAAAGCATTAGTTAAAAAAGAATTTATTGATTTTACACGTAACAATAACATATCAGTTATATCATTGCTGCCACTAATATTAGTTATTATTCTTGGTACTTTAGGCAAAAACAACGATGACTTTCCATTGTATGGTATGATTTTGCTTTCATTAGGCATTAATATGAATTTGGTATTTGTAGCGGCTTTTGCGATGTCTATGATGATTTCAGAAGAAAAAGAAAAGCAAACCCTACGTACGCTTATGTTATCTTCCGTGAAGCCTATGGAATTTATTATCAGTAAGGCAGTTATTATATTTGCAATCTCAATTGTTACGAATGCGTTTATATATGTATTTACTGGTTTAAGTATGGATAGTTTTCTTTTCCATTGCATAATTTGTATGCCACTTGTATTGATAATGATGTTGATTGGCGCGTGTGTTGGTATGATTGCCAAAAACCAAATGGCAACGAGTATCTATGGAATGCCAGTAATACTTATATTTATGTTGCTTCCATTATTTCAATCAGTCAATCCTTTCATCGATAAAATCGTAAATGTTTTACCGAACCAAGTGATTTTAAGCTTGATTGAAACAAGTATCGATGGCACTTTAGGCGCATTTCCTTGGCGCGAGTTATTCATACTAGTCCTTTGGCTTTTGTTCTCAACATTGCTTTTTATCTTCACTTTTAATAAACGAAAAGTCGATTATTAGAAGTAAGATGGTAATTTAAATTTGTTAGTCTTAGTAATGTCTCTTAGACTTTATACTTTATAAGAAGGGGTAAGTGTACAGTGATTAAAAAGATAATGATGTTAATAGCGCTAGTTATGGTATTGTTAGGTGTTCCCATTATTGCGAAAATGTTAACAAACCTTTTTGGCTTGACGCCAACCGATCCAAACAATGCTTTTTTATGGCTAATGGTTAGGCATACGATTCAAGCTTTAATCATTATTCTCTTAATGATTTTTTTTAAAAAAACAATTAAATTGGACTTCAAACTTGGATTGGGCAATACCGAAATTGGCTTAAACTATTTAAAAAAGTTTATGATAATATTCTCAATAGGATGTATCTCGTTGAATACTATAATGCTTTTATTAGATAGGTTTCAACCATTTGAGTATGCGTATACCGTAAAAAGTATTGTAGGCCATCTAAGCTTTCAACTATTGTTTTCAGGGCCATCAGAAGAAATAATTTTTAGATCGTTTTCGATAACGATATTTATGCATTTTATATCAAAAAAACGATTGAAAAGAAATGTTACTTACGCAAATTTGTTCGCTTTGATTGTGTTTGGATTAGCGCATATCTCGATAACTATATCGCCTTTCTCGATGAGTTTTCTTTTACCACAAGTTATAACATCAATGGTAATGGGCTATTTTTATGGTGATTGTTTTGAAAAATCTGAAAGCGTAATCTTTCCAATGATTATGCATAGTTTATCCAATGTGCTAATTGTTGGATTATCCATAATTTTCACAGGCATTCTTAATATTTAGTTGATAAAGGGGCGATTATATGAATATAGAAGTTAGGCAAGTTTCAATTGACGAAAAAGAAATCCTTAAAAACTTGTTAGAGAAGTATGATTATGAGTTTTTGAATTGATTGGTATGCGTAAGAAGTATTGATTTAAATAGTGCTTATGTCTAGTTGGTATGACATCAATAATCTTTTTAGAATCAAAATCATATAACACACAGGCATAAGGTGATTTCCGTTTTTTACTAATGAATACCTCATCCATACAGATTGTTCTGCCAAGTTTTAGACGTCGCGCATCTACAGCTTGATCAAATATATTAATCACACTTTGGGTGGAAATATGGTGTTGGGCTGCTACATCTGTAAATGTGCGATTAGGTTGTTTAATACTTTCTAAAATAGAGTGTTTAGTCATGGTAGATAGATTCGTATGTTTTTGACTAAATGGATTGGGTTCTGATTGATATTTGCCACAGGAGATACATTTATATCGTCTGGAGTTGTATTCAATTATATAGGGTTCATGATTACTAATACCGTATTTAATATGCTTCATTCTATAACTATGAAACTTAGTCGTACTATGACATATTGAACATGAGATATTCTGTTTAATAAGTTTGATATGGATATAAAGCTTGTTATCTGACTTAAAAGTGTCAAGTGTTTCTATTTTATTTTTAATTGAATCTAAGAATAATAGTTGTATAATATTATCATGCATAGAGTCTCCTTATAATCATTGTTATGGCTAACTTTAATTATAAGTGAGATTCTTTTACTTTTAAACAATAAAATCCGCCTAT
>DUPY01000030.1 GCA_012838065.1 Acholeplasma sp.
ATACTTTTGATTAAAGGGGTTGGGCTCACTAATTACTTTTTGACATTGCCTACAACGATATCTTCTTGATGCATAGTCAATTAAGATTTTGTCTTCAATAGAAATACTATGAATGATTTTTTTATGTCTGAAACCATGAAAATACATATGATCTGTCTGGCAAATAGGACAGGTGACATTTACTTTCTTTAATGTTAAATGTAAGATTAATGAAGAAGAACTACTTGTTGTTTCAAGTGATTCAATGTGAGGACTTATAGATTCTAACTTATATAATTTTATGGTATTATCATACATGAAGAACTCCTTTTTATGAATTATTGGCTAATTACATTATAAAAGAGTTCTTCATTTTTTTAATCACTTAAAAGCACCTATCAAAAAGATGGTGTATGTACACCACCTAATGGATAGGTAGTATCTTTACACCATCTATTTTAAATACCTAAGTAATTTAAGAAGAGAAAAGCACACTCACAATTTTGTGAATGTGCTTTTTTTATTGTTAGAAGTAACGACGTATAACATCTAAATCATCGGTGTGTGATTTTAGTAATAAGAGTTTTAATCGTGCTTTTTGACTGTTTATATTTGGGGCGAATATAACACCTAAATTTTTTAGATGACGTCCACCACCCACATATCCATAGGTATCAAGCACACGTCCTTTTGGCGCACGTGATGTTAAAACAACGGGTATATTTTCTTTGAGTGCTCTTTCAATGGATGGAACTAATTGTGGAGGGACATTGCCACGTCCTAAAGCCTCTAATACAATACCAGAAATTTTATGGTCAATTAGTAAGTTTAGTAAAAGTGAACTTTGACCTAACGAAACTTTTACAATTTCAACCTCTCCTTTTAAATTTGAAATTTGAGGAACTTTTTTAGTTTGAGCAATACCACGATAATAAATAACATTTTGATTATCAATAATTCCAATAGGACCAAATTCTAAAGATTTAAATGTATCTAATGAAAGTGTATGAGATTTCGTTACTTCAGAAGCTGCATTGATTTCATCATTTAAGACAACTAATACTCCACGATTTTTTGAGTCATCCGATGCAGCCACAAGAATCGAGGAAGCAAGATTACTTAACCCATCATAACCAATCTCTGAGTAGTTTCTCATGGATCCCGTTAAGACAATCGGTTTAGAACTTGAATCAAAAATATCTAAGAAGTATGCTGTTTCTTCGAGTGTATCTGTACCATGAGTAATAACTACACCATCGATTTCATTTTTTAATTTTGAAAATGTAAGTTTAGCCAAAGTAAACAAATCGTCGATTTTCATGAATGGAGATGGAACCATTGAAAAAGTGATCGATGATAACTTAATATTTTTGACTTGATTTTCAAGCGTTTGAATTAAGGAATCATGGTTATCGCGAATATTCACAGCCTGAGAATTCGCGTCCTTTTCCATAGATATTGTGCCACCAGTAAAGATTATTAAGATGTTTTTATTTGTCATTTTTATCACCAAAGATATTGTATCACAATAAATCAAATCTACAAACATTAATGTTTATCAATTTTAAACGATTATGGATAGATTAATGAAAAAAGCAGTTCCGTAAGCCAAAATTTATGGTTATCAACTTTTACACTTACACACATTAACTCCATTGTTAGCGCCATTAGGCTCCGTATCGGTGGTTTACATAATATATATTATAGGAACAAATGTAAAATAAAAAAGTTGGGTTTGTTTTAATTGATTATACTCATAAATGTTGTATTAATATGTTTAAATATGATTTTTTGTTTTAAATCGATACTTTAATATGTTCACTTCTTGTATATGAGTATATTTATTGTTTTAACGAATGCGTTTTGAGAGATTGAGGTTCTCTTAACTGTATATTCCTATAAGTCGATTGATATGTCTATTTTCATGTGCTGAAATTCAATGTCTAAGCTTTTTTTTATTCTCTCTTCTACTTCTATATTCATTATGATGTGCCATTGATTTAAAGCTTTGATTTTTAGGAGTTTGTCAAAGTCATAAACTCAAGTTTTAAGATTGCAATAACTTTACTTAATCCATCAAATTGAATATCTCATTTTTTTGCAAATCTAGCCATATCCTAACTTGGGTTAGTTTTAGTAAACTTAAAAATTTAATATTTAAAAATACCTTGAAATATTTCCTTATATGATCACAGGTAATATTTCTTAGTTACACCTGTTTTTCTAATCATCGATAATTATTGTTTTTAATAATTTATATGTTCATGCTGTTCTATAGTTTCTTTAAAGTTTCGATAAGCTTTTTTATTGCTACTGCTTCTATGATAAAAAACAATAGCCAAGTTTAGCCTACGATTTTACGCACGATCATATTCCAACTTCTATTGGTATATATTTTCTTTTGGAACTTCATCTTATCAATCTCATTATTATATTGAAGTCATAGATTAATTTTGACATGTATTCTTTTTAATGGTTTACACTTTATTTGATAGCCTCTATTTTTAAGAAATGCTTTTTAAAAAAATTTTTAGAAGAATTATGTTTTTTAATAAAAATAAAAAAACATCCAAAAGTTTAGTTTTAGTAAACTTACGATTTTATACTATTTTTTTATACATAAATAAAAAACTACGTATTTCTACGTAGTCTTATCTTTTCTCTATGTAATTGGTTAAATTTTTAATTGATAATTTTTTAATCAAAAAACTTACTCATTCACAAATTCAAGTATATCATTTGCTAATTGATCTGGTACATCCACAAGTGGTGAATGTCCACAATCTTCATAGACAACAAGCTTAGAATTTTTCTTTAATGCCTCAACATTCTCTTTTACGAAATACTCAGGAACAATCAAGTCCTTCTTGCCCATTGTATGTAATACTGGCATCGTTACTTTCTTAATGTTGTTCTTTCCGGCATTATAGAAGTTGTGTGTATCACTCATATTAAGATTTGCAAGTGCCCAGTCAGCATCTGCAAGGTTACGCTGTTTAAGTGACTCATTTACCCATAGTTCATTCATTACTGGATCTGGCTTTTTATTCACATACATTTTAAGGTCTAAGATGTAATTTACGGTTGCGAAATTTTTATCTCGCTGTGCTTCTAATAATGGTTTAACCTGGATTGGATCTGTTGCCATTTCTTCTGGACTTTCATATACACTACCAACCAAAATTTGTCCGTTTGCATCTTTTTTAAATACTGGATATCCTCTGTGAGTTGTAGAGTTGATTAGTATTAATTTTTCGGTCATTTCCGGGTATTTTGCTGCAAACTCCAAGGCAACTCCACCACCAAGCGACCAGCCTGCTATAACGGCTTTTTCGATGTGTTTTTCATCCATAAACTTTTTAATATCATCAGCAAAATCTTCAAGTGATTCAATACGTCGATAATAAGTGCTATCACCATATCCTCGTAAATCAGGTGCTACTACATGTATATCTTTTGGTAATCTTTCAAAGAGTGGTAAGTAATATAGACTTGATGAAAAGTTACCATGAATTAATACCAACGTCTTATCACCTTGACCTTGTTCAAGGTAATGAATAACTTCACCGTTTTTTAAAACGACCTGTCTTTTTTCCATCATAGAAAATCCTCCTTAAATGATAAAAGTCTCTTGCTTCGCATTTACAAAACCTAGTATAAGGGATATGAAGGTCAATGGCTTTTCATACATTGACGCATGTCCTGCACCAGGTATTATAACAAATTCTGAGTTTGTGATTTCCTTATGTAATAATTTTTGATTGTTAAGTGGTGTTAAATAATCTTCATCAGATCCAACAATTAATGTTTTAGCTGTAATATCTTTTAGGCTCGCACGTGCATCGTATTGCTCTGCACTATTTGTAAGTCTTTCCATTGCATCTAGGAATACTGGATTTGAAAATAATGGTAATAATACAGCTTCTCGTTTTCTCATCCAGTCTAAGTTGTTATCATAGAAACTTGGAGAATAAATTACAGGAATGGTTGCCTGATAGTATGCTTGTCCATTTCGCGTACGACCAATAGCATTCCACATTTTACCGGTTTCTGCTAACCAAGGTGATGTGTATGCAGTCGTATTAAATAAAATTAATCTACGGACTTTTGAAGGGTATTTAGCTGCATATTGAATAGCAACTTCACCACCATAAGAAATGCCGACTAAATTGATTTGATCAAGCTTTAAATGACTCAATAATGTATCAACGATATCAACTTGAATTTCTTGATTATAAACGCTATTTTCAAGTTTATCACTTTGTCCTTGATCAATAAAATCAAGACGTATAAGCATGTTATGCACACTTAAACTTTCAACAAATGGCTCCCAAGATTTTGTTGACATCATAATGCCATTTAAAATTAAAATAGGAAGCCCTTCACCTTGAACGTCGTAATAAATGTTTCGCCCTTTATAATTTAATATACTCATATTATACGCCTATATATCCGTACTTGATAGCTTCTTTCGTAAGTTCATCTCTAAACTTAGGATGAGCAATACTAATAAGTAATCTTGCACGTTCATCGATTGTTGTACCTCTTAATGATACACAACCATATTCTGCAACTACAAAGTCTACATCATTACGTGATAATGATACAGCTGCACCTGGTTTTAAGAACGTAACAATTTTTGATATTTCCTCGCTTATACCAGTCTCAGGGTTTTTAACCATCGCTGTTGAATATAGGGCGATAAATGAGCGACCGTTTTTAGAATTTTGTGCACCAATCGCTGTATCTGATTGACCACCAGTACCAGAAAATTGTACATGTCCAATCGATTCAGATGCACATTGACCTGTTAAGTCAATCTCAAGTGTTGTATTAATGGATACCATGTTATCGTTTAAACCGATAATTGCAGGATCATTTCCTTCACGACCACGCATGAAGTAAACACTTGGATTATCGTTTAAGAATTCATAAAGTTCAGGTGTACCGAAAGCAAAAGCGGTAACATGTTTACCTTTGTTTACATTCTTTTTTAATCCAGTAACAACGCCAGCTTTAATTAAATGCATCATACCTGTTGTAAACATTTCTGTATGAATACCTAAATCTTTTTTATTCATGAGCTGACGAGCAACTGCGTTTGGAATACCACCAATACCTAATTGGATGGTGTCCCCATCGTTAATATGCTCAGCAATTAATTTACCAATGATTTCATCTTTTTCATTTGGTTCTGCTTCTGGAATACTTGGAACAGGGTAATTCGATTCAATAATATAGTCAACTTGACTAATATGAACTTGGTTATCACCAAATGTTCTTGGATAGTTTGGATTAATTTCAAAAATAACGATGTCGGCTTTTTCAATCGCATCCATTTCATAAACATTTTGAACAGATAATGAAATATAACCATGCTTATCTGGCATAGCTGTAGACATCACTAAAATGTTTGGTTTTTTGAAATCAAATCGTTTTTTACCTGCTAAGTGTAAGTGGTTAGGTATAAACGATATATTTCCGTTTTTATGAACTTTTCTTAATGTGTTTGTATAAAACCATCCCCCAAGTTTAAACGTGTTTTTATAGGCAGGATTCATGAAAAATTCAGCTTCTAAAATCGGAAGACAGTTAGATACGGTAATGTTTTCTACTTCATTAGCGATTGTATGAAGTTCATGCATGAAACTTTGTGGTTCAGCAGCAGTCATACCAACAACGATATGATCATTTGATTTAACTAATCTCACTGCCTCTTGCGCAGTAATGTGTTTTGGTTGTTTCAAAATCTTCACCTCTTTTTTTTAAAGTGAAGGGAGAGTTTCCTCTCCCTAAAATCTTTGTGCGTTATTAATGATTCAATTATTTTGCTTGAATTGTTTCTAAAGTTTCAATTGGTTTTAAAGCAGCCCATGATGGTGATTTAACGCCTTCATTTTCAACGATTGCTAATTTTAACAATGCCATTGACGCAATACCCCAACGTTTACCGTCAGAGAAGTCAACTGTACCACCCATTGGAATATCAATTGGACCATCTTCTAAAGCAGCGATGTAAGTTTCCCATGTTAATTCGCCTTCGCCAACTCTTTCTAATCCGTCAACGAATACTTTAGCAGCGATATAACCAGCGATAGCATAAGTAATACCTGGTAAGAATAATCCTGTAGGAGCATCTGGTTTAAATGCTTCAACGTCTGTTAAGTTTAATTTTCCACCCTCAACGTTTTTGTTTGTATATGATAATTCTCCCGTGTCAGCTGCAACGACTTTTGCACCATGAAGAGCATATAATTCTGAGATTGCTTGTCCTAATCCTTTTGCACCGCCAGTAACAACGGCAACTTTACCTTATAATCTTTTCATTTAATTTTCCACCTTTTTTATATTTTTTTAACAATTACTGCAACACCCATGCCGCCACCAATACATAAACTAGCTAAGCCGTATTTAACGTTTGGTTGTTTCAACATTTCATGAATAAGTGTTACTAAGATTCGATTTCCACTTGCACCAACTGGATGACCAATTGCGATTGCACCACCATTTAGGTTTGTTTTTGACATGATGTCTTCTTCTGTAACACCATGCTCAACAGCTAATTCTTTAACAACACCTAATGCTTGAGCGGCAAATGCTTCATTAAGTTCAAATAAATCGATATCTTTTAATGTTAAGTTTGCATTTTTTAATGCATTACTTATTGCTGGAACTGGACCTAGACCCATAACTTTTGGATCAACACCAGCTTGACCAACGCCAACAATTTCAACAAGTGGGCTAAGATTATTTTCTTTGACTACATCTTCACTTGCTACGATGACAAAACTTGCACCATCGTTGATACCAGATGCGTTTCCTGCTGTAACTGTACCATCTTTTTTAAATGCAGGACGTAACGTAGAAAGTTTTTCAAGGCTTGTTGTGCGGTTAACATATTCATCTTGATTGAATACGACTTCACCTTTACGAGTTTTAATAATAATTGGAACGATTTCATCATTAAAACGTCCACTGTCTTGAGCTTTAATAGCTTTTTCTTGAGACTTGATAGCAAATGCATCTTGTGCTTCTCTGGAAATACTATGTTTTTCTGCAATGTTTTCGGCAGTAATCCCCATATGGATTCCATCAAACGCATCTGTTAATGCATCGTGAATCATATGGTCTTTCATTACTTGGTCACCCATCTTAACACCGTTACGAACATTACTGTTTACAAGATATGGGGCACCTGACATTGACTCAACACCACCAGCAGCAATCACATTGCTAAAACCAGCTTGGATTGTTGTATATGCATTGATAACAGTTTTTAAACCACTACCACATAACATATTCAAACTTAAACCTGGAACACTTTGAGGAATACCAGCTTTAATTTGAATTTGACGGCCAATACCTTGACCCAATCCAGCAGATAAAATATTACCTACAACAACTTCGTTTACCATTTCCGGCTTAACGTTTGCATGATTCATCGCTTCTTTTAATACAGTTGCACCAAATTCGGATGGATGAACTGTAGCTAAGGAGCCACTAAAAGAACCAACAGCACTTCGTTTAGCACCTACAATGTAAACTTTTTTCATACACATATCTCCTTTTCTTTTTTGAAGCGGTTTCATTATTCCTGTTAAAAAAACAAGGATTTTATTGTTAATTTAATTACGAATAACGAAACGCTGTATCATGAATATTTATTCACAAGCGGCTATATAATAGCACAATCAATATTAATTTGTCAATAAAAAAGAAGTATATGTGATTTTTTACTAAAAGCGTTTACATTACTTAAATAAAAATCAAAGATTTCCGAGATAATATACTATATACAAGCCATATAAAGGTGAACTAATATACACTTTAACACTTCAATAAAATAAAAATAAAAGCGCTTTTATAATTTTTAGGCAAAAAAATAATATATTACTGTGAACCTTTGTTCGTAATACGCTTTTATATTATCATATACGTAGTATATTGTCAATAAGATTTAAATAGACTAAAAGCGGATCTATACGTTATCCGCTTTATGAATTGATTCAGTTGTTATTTTGCTACATTAACATGACCCAAGCATAACCCTTTACAACAACTTCATTATTTTGGTTTAATGCTATTGTATCGAGTTTCATTTTGTTGCGTTCAATATCTACTTCGCTTACTTTAACGGTTGCTTTAATGTGATCACCAAGGTATACAGGTTTAACATATTTAGAAAATTGTTCGAGATATATCGTTCCTTCTCCCGGTAAACTTGTACCAAGAACTGTAGAAAAAAGCGAAGAAACTAACGCCCCATGAACAACTCGTTTTTTAAAAATACTACGCTTTGCTGCATCTTCATCAAGGTGCAAAGGATTAAAGTCACCCGAGATTTCCGCAAACTCTTTGACATCATGACCAAGAATTGTTTTTTCGTATGATGCGTATTCACCAATACGAAAATCGCTTATTTTTCTCATAATAAGAGACCCCCTTTTTATAATATGAACTTTTATTCGTATTTTATATCTATATCTTAATCCTTTTTATTAATATTGTCAACCTATTCTTGATATTTTGAAAGATTTAATGTAAACTAATTTACAAGGTGATTCTATGAATAATGAAAAATACCGTTTACCAAAGCGGAAAGATGGTCAAAAAACGTTTGATCATATTATCGAGACAGCTAAAAAACTGTTTTCTAAGCACGGTTATCAAAGCATATCAATCAACGAAATTATTGCTAAAGCAAAAATTGCTACAGGCACTTTTTATCAGTATTTTGACGATAAAGATGCTTTATATATCTACATCTTAATGCAATATCGCCAATCGATTCGTCGTACGACTTGTGAGCATATTAAAGATGCTACAACACGTCGTGAAAAAGAGCGTTTAGGTCTTAAAGCTTTTTTAAACTTTGCATGGAAAGACCCGCTTGCATATCGTATTATTTGGGAAAGTATGTTTGTTGACCCAAATCTCTTTAGAGATTACTATAAGACATTTAGTAAGGATTATATCAAGCAATTAGAGGAAGCTGTCGAAGCTGGTGAAGTAAGAGATGATCTAGATTTAGAAACATTAAGTTATGTCTTAATGGGTATTTCGAACTTTGTTGGTTTACAAGTTTTATTTAAGGACACATTAACACAAATCGATTTGGATGAGATTGTCGATAATGTTATGGTACTTTTAGATAACGGTATGTTTAGAAAAAAGAGCGAACAATTAATACACAAAAAAAACTGACTTTTCCATAAAGTCGGTTTTTCTTTTTAAAATTTAGTTTTAGTAAACTTACATTTTTAACATGTAAAAAAACCTATAGTTAATGATATGATACCTCTAAAGTAGACAAGTTAAATAATAAAACATTTAACTTAATACTTTGGAGGTATTTTATTTATGAGTAAAAGAAAGCGATTAAGCTTTGAAGAGAAAATCAAAGCATGTGAGTTATACGATCAAGGCTATGGAAGTCAACAATCAATATCTGATGAGTTTGGAATTAGTAGATCAGGATTCAGATTAATGTATTCTAAGTATAAAAATCATGGTCCTGAGTCACTTAAAATGCAAACTAAACATCAAACATAT
>DUPY01000031.1 GCA_012838065.1 Acholeplasma sp.
AGTCCAATCAAACATCGTGTCACCATCTACCACTAGTAAAAGTAGTACTGCAGCTTTTTTGACTGCAGCTTTTTTGATGTTTATAGGTGTTATTGCTTTTATTGTAGGAATGACAACTATTTTTGATTGGGGTATAATTGCGGTTATATTTGGCATTTTTTTATTTGTATTGGGTATACTTGTTGCGAAAGGATCCTAAAGTTACAATTGAATTTTTGTGGCAAGAAATCAAACAACTATTTAATTAGATTAAGGTTAATGTTATTAACCTAAAAGTCTTGTAAACTATAAATACGAAGATGCCATATGGCATTTGGATTGATTATCAAGACCTTGGTACACCACTGACAGGGAACATCTCGGTCATTTTTTAGAGAAAGAACCAATATAGCATTTGAGATATCCAAAATATCACTAAAACATGTTTCCATAGAAAAGACTTTATGGAATTCGAAAATAGATTTATATCCATGATGTATTTTTAACCCCTTTTTCGCTTGAGTAGAGAACATATTCATGATCACTATCACATTTTTGCGAGTAATACAGGGTTTACCACGTTGAAAACATCGTATTGCTTTCTTTAAAAACGGCTTAATAAAGCCATTCATATAATAATAGAAGAAGTATCTAACCTCTTAAATCAGGGTTAAATACTTCTTTTTTACTTTTTGCCCAATGTGGAAACATCCAACTATGCTTTAAGCATATACTTTCTTGAGTGTGAGAACATCTATTTGTTAAAAAATTATATCACTACAACCCGATATAACATCTTAGCTAAGCCATCGGGTGCGTGATATGTTTCCACAATGATTGGTTCAGTTTTTAAGAACTCAAAACGTCGTTCTTTGAACTCATTGTCTGAATAATTCTTGGTTCCAGCAATACAGTATACGATCTCATTTGGACTGACTGATATCATTTTATAAATGAATGTACTTAATATCTCTGAATCAAGTTCATCGATGACTAAATTCTTTTTACCTAGAATCTCACCTATTTTATCCATACGTTTTTTGGTGTCGTAATTTTTTACGTGTTCAAGTTCAAGCTTGTTAATCTCTGCTGTTAGAACTTTAAGGCGATCAGAGTATTCTCTATACTTGGCATTAAATATTGATTTTGGAATATCTGGTGTTTTTACTTTTGTATCAATTAGATTGGATAATGCTATTTCGTTTTCGTCTCTTTCTAATGTTAACTTTTCAATGATACTTTCAACATCATCAACCTTGATGGTTGATTTAATTACTCTTTGAATGGTTGACATGATATCTAGATCTTTTAAGAAGACTTTGTTTAGCATGTGGATTGTGGTTGCTTCAATAAGATCTTGATGACTTGCCTTTGCATTACAATTTGCCTTACCTTCAATGTAACTACCACACTTTTGCATCACCCTTTGTGATGGCTTACCGTAGTTCCAGTAACGTCTTTTTAGCGTTCGACCACATTCGCTACATATAATCATTGCGGTTAAAGGATATGTTCTACTATATTTTGAGAGGTTCTTATCTTCACCGATTCGTACCTTAGTTCTATCTTTTCTAATGCGTTGTGCAAGTTCAAAAGTAACTCTATCGATGATTGCTTCATGACTATTCTCTGTATAATAAGTAGGTGCATGATTTTTATTCTTAACTCTTGTGTGACTCAAATAATCGATGCTTATTGTTTTTTGCTGCAGCATATCACCCATGTATTTTTCATTTTTTAAAATGGTTGTAATCGTTGAAAGTCGCCACTCTGTTTTACCAGCACCTGTTTTTGCACCCATCTCAATGAGTTGCTCTGCAATTTTTGCCGGACCAATACCACTAATGTATAAATTAAATATGAGTTTAACAATCTGTGCTTCCTTAGGTACAACCACTAAGTTTCCACCTTTTCTATCCTTTGTGTAACCGAGGAAACGTTAGTGGTTGATAATCGGTACACCCTCTCTAAAACGACGTTAAACATTCCATTTGACGTTTTCTGATATGTTTCGTGCTTCCTCCTACGCCATCGATGACATAATGGTCAGAAGAAACTCAACTTTAGGATCCAGGGAACTAATGTTTTCTTTTTCAAAAATAATCTCTACATTGATTTGTCGTAACTCTCTAATGTAGTTCAGTGCATCTACAGTATTTCTTGCAAACCTTGATATTGAATTGGTAAGTAAAAGAGACCGCTTATGCAACTTCTAAAAAGACAGCAAAGAAATATGCAGCATACCTTCGTATCTGTAATATTTGTGGTTTAAAAGATAAGTACGAAAATCAAGATAATTAAACGTATCTAATTTAAAAAACTGACAATTCTATAATTAAGTGCTCAATTGTGCTAAAATATTATGTATAAATGATATTCGATGAAATATCTAAAATAACATGTATGTTTTAGATAAATGAGCACTTTTTATTTTTGATTAATGCGAGATATTGGGGGAAAGCAATGATTTATTACAGACAATGTATACATACAAAGCTAATATTTAGAAGAACGGAAAATGGGCCAGAAGAATACTCTGCTAAGAATAGAGAGTGGATAATGACTGGTGAAGCTATTGAAGCATTTCATGATTCTTCAAACTATCGATCGATTAGCGAGGAAGAAGCGAAAAAAGCTATAGAGCGTCAGAATAAGGCTTATGAAAATAACAAATAGGCGGCTTTTAATTTATAACTATACAAGAATATATTGTCTGGATTAATAAGAAAGAGGTAGTTCATTTGAAGCCAAGTAAAGCAAAATATGTTGTTGAAAAACTATTCGAAGTTAAGAGTGACGAAGATTTCTTTAAGTATTTGAGCATGAAGTTTTTAGACAATAAGAAAATATACAAATATTGTCCTGTAGATGAAAATCCTGATGTAGAATGTAACTACAGTATAAAAAACCTCTTGAATAAGAGTGTTTATCTATCTATGCCTAGTGAGTTCAATGATCCATTCGATGCATCTATTGGACTTTCAGATCAGGTGATTTACGACCAAATCATGCTTGGTATGTTAAATACCGAGTACTTAGACAAATCTAACGTCGATAACCTCAAAATTTCAAAAGATAGCTTTTCTACATATCATAAATTCAAAAAAGCAGTCAGTGACATGGATATCTCACTCATAAAGGATATGTTTTCATACTATGCAGAATCAGAGGAAAGATACAACGAATTAATCTATCTAAGAAGTAATACTGATGGAAGAGAGATAATGTTAAGGTTCCTATCAGATGAAGAATATGCAAAACGATTTTTTAGTAACTTGATAAATCCTGAATTGTGTTCAGAGGATACAATCAACAAAATTACTGAATTGTTAAATGCGGAAAACATCAAAAAGCTTTCTGAACCTAGTCTTCAAATACCGCTGATTTCAGCCAATCAAAAAGAGAACTTGTTTAATAAGGATGTACTTTATGCTCAAGTAGAATCATTTGGATTGGATAAGCAAATAGTAGATGATACCATGGGTAAGATGCAAGAATCATTAATCAATATGGCTAAAAAAATGGCGGAGTTTATTGGACATAACATTGGGATCACTTGTTTTTCAGAAACACATGACAATCCATTAATGTGGAGTCATTACACAAATAAACATAAAGGTTTTTGTGTGGAATATGACATTGATATGTTAATTAAAAATAACCCTAAAACCGCAGGTCAATTGCTACCAGTCATATATTTAGATACTAGACCAGTATTTGATAAAAATATGATATCAGCGATAAATATAAAAAGTGGGAAACCTGTTATTGCAGAAGATGCAAATAAATATTTCACGAAAGTTTTGGTTACAAAAGCTAAGATGTGGAAATATGAAAAAGAGTGGCGATTGATTTCAAAAGTTGATGAGGGGAGAATAGTGAATCTTAATTGTATTACTGGTATTTACCTAGGAGCTAAAGCATCAATCGATTTGATTAGGTTCATGAAGAATTATTGCTTAAAAGAAAAGATTAATCTATATCAATACAGTATGGATATTAAAACGTATAAGATGAATTTGAATACTATTTTGACATTTTAGTCGGCAAACTATTATAAGAATATCGTGATGAGGTGTCAAACTTGGATATAAAACAAGAAAAACAATTAATAGATTTAGTGGAAAGATTGATTGAATTAGAAAAAGATAAGACAGTTTTCAATAAGTTCAATATTTTCGAGACATTAAAAATTACTAATGCAGAGATTCGACATAGCAACGTTTTAGGTTGGCTCTTAGATCCGATAGAAAACCATAACATAAAGGGACAATTTCTTAGAAAGTTCATTGAGGATATTAATGAAATTGGAGAAAATGATATAGACTTAGAGGCTATTGATTATGACTCATTTGAAGTGCGTAGAGAATGGAAAAACATTGATATTCTAATTATTTCAAGAAAAAACAAGTTATTGCTCGTTGTTGAAAACAAAATATGGAGTGTTGAATCTAGTCACCAATTAGAAAAGTATCGCAACATCGTTGAAGATGAATTTCAGAATTATAACATAATATATGTGTTTTTAACACCATATGGAGATCCTTCTAGTGATCCTGATATTTGGTTATCATATGATTATGAAAAAGTTCTGAATAATGTAGAAAATATCATAGTTGAAAATAAGACTGTCATGGACAATGATGTATTATTGTTCATTCAACATTATGCGCTAAGTTTGAGGAGGAATATCGTGGGAGACAAAAAACTACAGGATCTATGTCTAGATATATACAATCAGCATAAAGAGGCTTTTGATTTGATTCTGAGCAATCTACCAGATCAAAGAAATATTTATCAAAACACCATTATCGAATACTTGGAAAATAGAAACGATGTCATCATGGATGATAGCGGTAAAACATTGATTCGTTTTATTACAAGAGAATTAGATAATGTAATTCCAAAAAGCCCAGCTGGCTGGACAAAATCAGGCAGAGTGTTTCTTTTTGAAATAGAAAATTTTGAGACTTGCATGAATCTAAAATCTGTAGTTGGACCTTCTTTAACTGATGAAAGAAATGACCTTCTTAGATATATGAATCAATGTCCAGATAAGAGTCTTTTTAAAACCATCAATTTAGATAAACAAATTGTTGATACATCAAAGCAAAAAAATAGAAAATTTTCACATGTGAACGGTGAACTTATCATTGATAAAACAAAATATGATATCAGAAATGAATCTCTAATTAGAGAATTGATTTATGAAAAAATGGACGAGTTGTTTGAAGTCTATATAAAGAGGGTAAATGAATACCTATTAAATTTCACTTTTTTAAATGATGCTAATTGAATCCTATCAAATTAAGAGGAAAGGGTTATAAAAAATGAAGATTGAAACTATTATAGAGAAAATTAAAACGTTTAAAACTGCAAATGGTACGAAGCAAAGTTGGAGAAAAGACGAACCTCCTAAATATGAAAACGAGTATATTAAACTTGTTCGTATCGATTCATCTAATGCTCATGGTGGATCAAAGGTAAGTCAGGGCAAGCAATGGGGATTTATTGTCTAACAGAAAAAAGAATTTCAAAATTTAAATGGGTGGCTTTTACTGAAAAGAGAACTTAGAGATACACTTAAAGTAACTCCTTTTAGAAGTGCAAAATTTGATTGGATTGGAATAAGGTTTTATGAAATGGAAAAAGATCCAACAAATAATATTGTTATTGATATACTAAATTTTATTTTTAATCAATAAAAGCAATATAGAAATTGAACTGATCACAACAATATCAAATGCTTTCGGATTGATTTTATTAATCAACTTGGGAATGTAGAGACAGTTTTACAAACAGTATTAAGAAATGTGGTGCTTGCTATGAAACATATGTTCTTTTATGATGAATCAGAACATAGTAGAAAGTTAACAAAAGAAACTGTAAATGCAGATAATTTTGCATCTCATTTCGTTGTGGGAATTATTGGGTTTTCACAAAAAGATGAGTTCTCTATTGAACATGGATATAAAATCTTAGAGAGTATGAGGGCATCAAATGAATTAAAAAGTAAGACATTTAAATTTTCACAATTCCAAAATGGCTTTGTTTCATTCAATAAGGCTAATAAGAAGTTATTAAGTGCGTATCTAGACTTTCTTATTTCATTTAATCTTTTCAACTATATATCTATAGTTAACAAATTGGAGTATGTTGTTTTGCAACTATTCAAAGACTATAAAAACAGTGTTTTTGGTGACATGGACGTATTAAGATATGTGGTATCAAAACTATTGAATGTTTATAAACCTAAATTGGTTATTGATGCTCTATATAGAAATGACGGGACTTTCATAGGAGAACTTAAAGATTTTGCTATCCAACAGGTCAAAAAGAATCAAGGAATTGTCCACAAAGACGCAGAAAATAGGGCTTTTAATGAGTTAACAATATTTTTAAGTGATTACAATGAAAAATACACTGTTGACTGGAACTACATGACACCCTTCATTGGATTTCAAAAGTACAAAGATGAAATGAATATAACAGATTATGTGCTTTATATTGATAAAGAAGGTGAAGGCTCCACAATTAATAGCGCTCGGTGCATAGGGTTAGTTAATGTGTTTGAAGTTGAATCTTCCGAATCTACGGGAGTTAGAATTGCAGATATGTTTACTGGTATCATTTCCAAGCTGATAAAGGCTATAGATAATGATTTAGATTATAAAACTCCTGAAGATTCAGTAAACTATACAATATTATCAATAGGATGGTTTAATCTGGATGAAGAAACCTTCTTTCTCTATAAAAAACTTGGAAAAGTTATTTTTGAGCAACATCAAGCCCATTTTAAATCATTTGCAGGTAATTATTCAGACACATTTATATACTTTATTGCATTTTTAGGATATATACACGAGATGAAAACTTATGGTGAATATGTAAATATTGAAATAATAGAACATCAGAAGCGTGTTAATAACCTTGCATTAGGCAATCTTCAGAGGCATTCAGACAGAATGACAATGAAAATACCAATCAAGAAATTAGAAGAGGATGATAAAGATTACTACTTAAATCAAAAAGGTGCAAAGACTTATCGAGATTATAAAAGACACGATATGTTAAAAATACCTCCTTCATCTAAAAAAGGTGCTGGAATAGTATATGATGTATTAAATGTAGGATCATTTGGAGTTATGGAACAACCTTGTATTACTATATTAGAAAATGGCAAACCTGTTCTATATCTATTACCAATGGAACTTCTGGATTGGACAATTTTCTGCGTAGGATTAGCTATGAGAGGTACTGATTTATTTCCAAACAAAGTGATGTTTCATAATCTAAAAGGACGGTATTATGCAGATGTACTATAATGTATATTGAACTTTGTAGTACACATTCATGAGTCGTTAAATACTCTTTCTTTTGTTAAGCCAGTTTACAGAGGTTCATAATTTCATTAAAATAGGTCACGGTTTTCAGTCGAGTAAAAGAGAAGGAAACCATATTGATTATTCTTGTGGTGATAAATCAAAGACGATGTTTCGACAATACAATTTACCATTAAAAGTATTAATTATAGGTTACTTTGGTATTATAGACAGTTTTTAACCATGTATCGGTAAACATATTATTACCGATTATGATGTTTCTTTAATACATACAAGGTCGATTTTGCAAGCAATTTGGTCGTATCAACGCAAGTAGAAAGTGTTAATTACTAGAACTGATAAAATAATAATACAATTAAATTTATAGAGATAATATTTATTAATAAGTATATGACAAATAGAACACTTAGTTTAAAAAATTAAGTGTTTTTTTATTCTATGTGTTATACTAGACAATATGATTAGAAGGTGATTAAGTGTATCAAACTAAACTTACAATTAAAGACACACAAAAAGCAATTAAAATTGTGAAAGATGATTTTGAAAACAGACTCGCAAAATCACTCAATTTAGATCGAGTATCAGCACCAATCTTAGTCTTAAAAGATGGTGTTAATGATGATTTAGGTATTGAAAATAGCGCGTTATCGTTTTACTTAGAAGCATTGGATGAACATGCAGAAATTGTTCAATCACTAGCTAAATGGAAACGCATTGCACTAAAAAAATATGGATATCATTTATATGAAGGTATTTATACGGATATGAATGCCATACGTCAAAAGGAAACATTAGATCAATTGCATTCACTATATGTTGACCAATGGGACTGGGAACTTATTATTGATGAAAAAGATCAAAATGAAGCATTTTTAAAAAGCATTGTAAGAAAAATTTTGCGTGTATTAAAAGAAACAAAAGATAAGATCAAAACGATTTATCCAGTATTAACTGATGAAATTAATGAAGAAATTCATTTTATAACATCTGAAGAACTCTATTTTTTATATCCAAATCTAGATTCTAAAGCTCGTGAACGTGAAATTACAAGACAATTCAAATCGGTATTTCTAATGAAAATTGGTGTGAATTTTGCTGAGGGGCTAAGACATGATTTAAGAGCTGCTGATTATGATAACTGGAATTTAAATGGTGATATATTAATTTGGAGTGAAACTTTAAATGATGTTGTTGAAGTGTCTTCTATGGGTATTCGAGTGAATAAAGAAACTCTTACTCAACAACTTAAAGATTCAAACCAAATGTATAAAGCAAATCAAACATACCATCAAATGATTTTAAATAATGAACTTCCATACACCATCGGTGGTGGTATAGGTCAATCAAGAATATGTATGATTCTATTAGAAAAATATCATATCGCTGAAGTTCAAGCATCCATTTGGGATAGCAATAGTAAAAAATTTTTTAAAGAACATAAACTGAACATTTTATAATTAGAAATCTATGGAAGATAAAAAAACGGCGATACAAGCCATCAAATTTACGTTATTTTCAATTTCTGCTGGTATTATACAAGTAGCTTCGTTTGCTATTTTAAATGAGTTGTTACCGATATTTGACGGCGAATACGGCATTAACTATGTTGTTTCGTTATTGTTATCGATTATATGGAATTTTACGTTTAACCGTAAATTCACATTTAAAGCCTCAAACGATGTTAAAAAGGCGATGTTGCTTGTCTTGTTATTCTATCTAGTGTTCACTCCAGTTAGTGCAATCCTTGGAACTATGGCAGAAGCTCGCGGAACGAATGAATACATAGTTTTAGGCATAACAATGCTATTTAACTTTGTTTTAGAGTTTTTATATTCTAAATATATCGTATTTAAAGAAAAGTAGGAGAATCATATGGAAAAACTATTTTATGCAAGTTTGATTATTTATGCTGTAATGACTTTTGTTACACTTGTTTTATATCGAAATGATAAACAAAAGGCTATTAAAGGTAAGTATAGAACAAAGGAAAAAACATTGTTATTAAGCTCGTTTTTATTTGGTTCACTAGGGGGATTAATTTCACTTTATTATTTACGACATAAAAACAAGCATTTTTGGTTTATTGTTGTAAATTGGGTATCATTAATACTACATATCGCAATCATCATTTTTTTATATACACAAGCCTTCTAGGGCTTGTTTTTTTATATCAATAGAGATATAATTAATATGAACATATGAGCAATTGTTCATATGTCTTGGAGGATATTATGAAAAAAACATTAGAGAAGAATCATGAGCATCAACATAGAGATCATCATAAAATCTCGTTAATTTTATTTTTTGTTGGAATTTTGTTATTTTTAATAAACTATTTATTAGAAGAATCTGTATTAAAAACAATTTTTTATTTAGTAGGCCTTGTATTAAGTGGCTACCATGTAACACTTGAAGGTATTGAAGGTACAATTAAAGAAACAAAAGCACAAAAAAAATTCACACCAAATGTACATATTTTAATGATGATTGCAGCGATTGGCGCTGTTATTATCGGTGATTATAAAGAAGCAACTTTACTAATAATTATTTTTGCAGGTGCACATTATTTAGAAGATTATGCAACTGATAAAAGTAAACGTGAGATTACAAAACTGATTAATCTAAATCCGAAAGAAGCTCGACTTCTAGATGATAAGGGTAATGTAACAATTATTAATGCTAGCGAGATAAAGAAAGGTCAACTCTTAAAAGTCATGGTCGGTGACCAAGTTCCCGTAGATGGTATAATCATCGATGGTAATTCTGCATTCGATGAAGCAAGTATTACTGGAGAAAGTATTCCAAAAGATAAAACCACAGGTGAGCAAGTTTTTGGTAGTACAATTAATAAAACCGATGTGGTCATTATTGAGGCATCGAATGATAGTGGACAGGGGATTTTCGACCAAATTATTAAGCTTGTTAGTCAGACACAAGAAAATACAGCAAAACGTGCAAAACTAATTAAAAAAATAGAACCATATTATGTAAAAATAGTTTTAGTCGTAGCACCAATTTTATTCTTACTTGGTGATTTTGCATTTCAATGGGGAACAAGAGAATCGTTTTTAAAAGCGATGATTTTCTTAACAGTAGCTTCACCTTGTGCACTGGCAGTAGCTGATGTTCCTGCAAGTTTATCTGCGATTTCGAATTTAGCTCGTCGTGGTGTATTATTTAAAGGTGGCGTTCACTTAGAAAACTTAGCAGAAATTAAAGCTGTAGCCTTTGATAAAACGGGTACTTTAACACTAGGAGTTCCTGTTGTTACGGATGTTTATCATGCAGATAAAGTAAGTGTTGAAGATTTAGATATTTTAGTTGCAATGGAAGAAAATGCTAACCATCCGCTTGCTAAAGCAATTATTAAGTATTTTAGTAAAACAAACGCTATTGATTTAGAAGTTAAAAACTTAATTGGTGTTGGTTTATCTGCAACCTATTATGGTAATGAATATAAAATTGGAAAACCAACATCTTTTAAAAACTCAAGTGATATTGTCAAAGGTGAGACAAAAGCTTTTGAACTTCAAGGGAAAACCGTTGTTTATTTTAGTAAAAATGATGAAATTATATTAGTTATTGCTATTCAAGATATTGAAAATGAATCCGCGAAAGCAGCAAACATTTATTTTAGACAAAATAATATTGATACCATTATGATTACAGGTGACGCCGAAAATACAGCAAACATGATTGCTAAAAACATCGGTATAAGTAAAGTATATGCAAATGTTTTACCACAAAACAAAGCCATGATTATTGAAGATTTAAAAAAAGTTTACGGCGATGTTTTAATGGTTGGCGACGGCGTTAATGATGCGCCAGCCCTTGCAAGCGCAAGTGTTTCCATGGCCATGGGTCTAGGTAGTGATGTTGCGATTGATGTTGCTGATAGTGTTTTAACTAAAAACAACTTACGTCAACTTATTATTGCACATAAAACAAGTAGAAAGCTAAAGATGATTGTATGGCAAAACATTTTATTCTCGCTTGGTGTCATCTTAACGTTAATTACATTAAATATGTTTGGTAAAATCAATATGCCAATTGGCGTATTAATGCATGAAGGTTCAACACTTATCGTTATATTAAACAGTTTAAGATTATTAAAGGGTGTGAAGTGGAATTATGAAACTCTCAAGTAATCAAATAAACAATATGAGCAATTTATTTAAAGTTATTAGTGATCCAACAAGAATAACTATTTTATATACCCTAAAAGAAGGACCATTAAATGTTAATCAAATTGTTGATAAAGTAGGATTAACACAAAGTGCTGTGTCGCATCAATTGCGTACACTTAAACAAGCTAATTTAGTTGATTTTGAAAAACGAGGGAAAGAAGTTTTCTATCGTTTAGCTGACCACCACGTTTATACAATATTTAATCAAGCGTTAGATCATATATCAGAATAAGAAAAAGAAGGTTTATCAAATGGATAAGCCTTCTTTGTTTTTAGTTATCTAAATCTTTTTTATGAATGTATGTTGTAAATATATTTAATGCATCATAAACAGCTTGTTTACTTACATTATCTAAGGTATCCTTTGGTGTGTGATATGCATGACTTCGATTGTCATTTGTCCATGGCATACCAATTAACGTTGTAGCATGAGTATTAATTTTACCAAACTCACCAGCATCCGTACCACCAGTTAACACGGTAATGTCTTGTGCGTAAGTTTTAATATCAAGATCCTTAGAAACCTCAATGAGCTCATTTGCAAGTGGCTTACTTAGTTTAACCGTATTGTTAATATCACTTGTTAAGAAGAAAAGTTCTTTTTCATCATAAATACAATCTGCATTTAATAAGTAAGTTGGAGTTTCTTCAAGCATTGCCTTATTGTTTTTAACAAAAGCTCGAGCACCTCTTAAACCTTCTTCCTCAGCGTCGAAACTTAAGAAAATTAATCGAGTATGTTTTAATCCTTTGTTTGCTTTTTTAAGCTCATAGAAGTATTTACCAATTTCAAAGGCAATTATTGTAGAAACCAAGTTATCACCCGCACCAGGTGTTGCTTTTTTGTTTGCGAAAAACCACATTTGACCTACAAGTAAAAATCCTAAAGCTAAAACACCAAATAAGGCATAATGTAATAAATTTGGTGCATAAATGGTTAAAATAATGGATGCGACAAATGTTAAAATCACTAAACCGATACCACCATTAATACGCAATGCGTAAAGTTTAGGTTGGTGCACAAAAAAGTTAAAGATTGGTGCGCTATCGTGATGCCCACTAACGATGATTTGTCGCCTCACTTCATCACTAGGTTCGATTATTCCATAAACATTACGTGCGCGTTTTTTAGGGAATAAAAAATCAATGACAGCGTAGTAGCGAATAAATTGGAAGTAAAGAATTAAAATGCTTGTGGTAGATAGAAGAATACCAACCCAATAAAATTTAAGAAATATTGCAAGAACACTTAATAGGTAGTTTATTACAAGTATTTTTATCCAACCAAAAAATGCGCCTTTATGAATATGAAAATCTTCAGTCTTCATGTCATCGGCAAATTCTTTATAGTGTTCAAACAAATAATTAGCTGTATCTAAACTAGATTTTGTTCCTGCAAGACGCGGACCAAATTTGTCAATTATTGTTTGTGTTTCAGTAAAAACATTATCAGTCAATTGTTGAATATGTTCTTTATTCATATATTAGCCTCCAAGTTTTGTCAATAATTTATCAATTTTTGTTAACTCCTTATTAGGTTCTCGCAACCAATCCATTGCCCAAACGCGGTAAACATTCCACCCGCGAAGTTTGAGAAGACTTTGTTTTAATCGGTTGCTATCCCGTGATAAGGTAGATTGAAGATATGTAGATCCATCAATTTCAATAGCAAGTATATGCTTTGTTGGATCGTTAGGGTTTTGAACAGCTAAATCTATTTTAAATTTAGATACGCCGTAATATTTATCGACATTATAGCCTAAGTTTTCTAATTTATATTTAAGATCATCGACAATTAAAAAATCAGGTTTTTCATCATATCCAAATACAGATGTATCATCTTTATGCTCTGCATAATGCAAATATTTCTTTAAATAACTAGCTCCAACACTTGTTGCACGTGATAAATCAATATCACTTGATTTAAGTGAAGTAACAACAATCATATTATATTTGGCACGTGTTGTAGCTACATTTAATCGTCGATAGCCATAGGCTTTACTTATTGGTCCAAAGTTTAATGATATCTTACCCTTCTTATCTGGACCATAGCCAACGGACATAATAATTGTATCTCGCTCATCCCCTTGAACCGTCTCAATATTTTTAATAAAGAATGCCTCAAAAATATCGGGGTCTAAATATGGTTCGATCGATTTATCGATACGTCTACGTTTATGTAATGCACTTTCAATCATTGTTTGTTGTGCTTCATTTAATGTAACAACACCAAGCGAACGTTTATCTAAATATGTTTTATAATGTTCAAATATCAAATCAACAACTCGTTCAGCTTCAATTTCGTTTTTACGTTCATGGTACACACCATCAACGTAAATATATTCAATCGCCTCACGATGTCCAGGTTTGTGGCTATTAGGAAATGTAATTAAGTTTTGATAAATTTCATTGTTGGATGGTTTTATTAATTGTTCAAACTTCGATCGGTAGTGCCATTTTAATTGAAGACTATCTAAAAATGTATGACCAACATCTAATATAGATTCAAAAGCGTCAAAATCATCAAAGGCATCAAACGAAGTTTCATCATCGACGTTTTCAAAAAAGCTTGTAGGGGGTAATTGTTCTCTATCACCAACGATAATAACTTGTTTCGCACGATAGATTGCTCCAATAGCACTTTCAGGCTTTATTTGTGATGCTTCATCAAAAATTACTAAATCAAATTCAAACAAGTTGTCCTTTAAGTAACTACTTACTGATAATGGAGACATCATTAATACAGGTTTTAATGTTTGAATTAATTTGGGTATTTGATTAAATAGCATGCGAACAGGCATAAGTTTACGTGATTTTAAAGCTTCCTTTTTTAATATTTTTATTTGTTCACTTAGTTTATCTTTGGATTCATAAATACTTTCCGATAGACTGTTTCTTATACGAAAAGAAGCATGATGAATCATTTGTTCATCATATGCTTGATAAGATTTTAGTGTTTGGTGCATCGATTCACTATTAAAGGATTTTAGTGTATCGTTTGAACCAATAATATAATCAATTAATTTTAAGTAGAAGCGTCTTAAAAATATTTGTGGGTAATAGTTTGTTATTTTTTTATTAATTACTGTTTCATAATAATCTTTAAGTCCCAAACGTTTTGAACGTTCCAATAATTGATTGAAGTTGACAAAGGATTGCAAACTTTCAAACTCTGTTTGCATACGGTTTATATGATCAAGAACTTCAGTAGAAGACATCTTTATGAAACTACGCTCTTTTTCCTTAAAGTAACTTTGTAACTCTTCCGTTAGTTTTAAATAGGCATCATAGATTTTTTTATACTTACGATGCTCAGTTTTAATTTTATTTAAACTAACTTTTAATAAGGCATCTTTATCAAAGATTAAGTATTTATTTTTCAAGAAATCTAAAAACTTCTTATACCACTTAAGGTTTTCTTTGGTTTGACTAAACTCGTGTTCATCACCTATTTTTTCTTCAAGGTTTTCATAGAAATTACTAAATGTTTGATAACTTTGTTGATACACATGAAGTTTGTCAAAATCCGCATTTGTTAATTCTGTAACTGATACGTTTATAAAAGGTTTTATACTTTGTTTTGCGCGTCTATACTTCTTTGAAAAAAGTCTTGTAAAAAAGCTTTTATCTAATATTGCATCTTTAATAGAACTTATAGGTAAATATAAGGCTTTTTCATTAAACTTATATTCTAATGGTAAATAACTTTCTTTATATACTTGATACAAAGCATCAACTTTTTCATATGACTTAATCAAATCATCAATGTTTCTTATATCTAAATACGTTTGCGAGATATTAGGTTTTTCAAGCAAATGTAAGTAGAAGTCATTAATTACTAGAAGTTGCTTTAATTGAATATTGGAATCAAATTTAACTATATTTTTATCGATTTGTGAAAATTCATATAAACTCTTAATCGTATCTTTTAAATTGGTTAGAGATTTTTTAAGTGATTCTTCAGTATCCAATCGTAAATCATTATGTTTAAAACCTTTCCATACTATATCATTCAAATTAAAGTCAAAGTATTTGTAGGTTGCATAAAAACTATTGATTTCTGCTTCTAAGTGTTCTAATTTTACTTCGTCAATAGATAAAAAGTTTGGTATATCAAAAATAAGATCTTGGTGGAGTTCATATGCCTTAAATAACCCTATAAGTTCAAATAGATTTTTATTAAGAGCACCAGTTTTTTCAGTTAATAGATTTGCATAATTTTTTAATAATGTTTGGTAGTTCGTGTATTCACGATTTAAAACATCTTCATCAAATGGTAATTTCTTTTTAGAAATATCAAGTGTACTTAAAAGTTGTTTAACGATTTCCTTTTTATCAATCGCCTGATTATGTAAAGGTAGAGCAAATTCTTCTAAACCGATTTTTTTTAAGTTGTTATACACAACATCAAGTGCTGCCTTTTTTTCAGCGACAAACAAAACTTTTTTATTTCTAGCAATAAACTCAGAAATAATGTTTGTAATGGTTTGACTCTTACCTGTACCTGGAGGGCCTTGTAAAACAAAACTCTTACCTTTTATCGCTAATTGAATTGCTTCAGATTGACTTGCGTCAGCATCAAGTGGCTGATAGAAATTTTTAGGATAAATTTCTTTTTCAATTTCTTCTAAGGATAACTTCTTAACTTCATCGTAAAAGTCTTTACCTGTAGTTAAGGCTTCAATTACTGGGTGTTTGGCAATGAGATGGATATTTTCTTCAAGGTCTTTAACCATATTTATTTTTGAAAATGAAAATAATCCAAGGTAAATATCATCATCAAAAAACCACCGCTCATCATGAAATTGTTTTTCTAAATACGCTTTATAGTTTTGATAAAGTAAGAAGTAGTCTTCATCATCAATATCAAACATGAAGTTTAAATTAAAATCTTGTTTCATGCGCGCAATTAACGCTTCATTCAATTCAATGTTATTAAAATCAAGTTCTAAATGATAGGGCGCATCAAATGCTTTTTGATAGATTGAAGCTGGTATTAAAAAAAGTGGGGATTTCATAATCGTCTGTTGATCTTTGGCTTCAAACCAGTTTAAAAAACCAGCAGCAACATACAAAATATTAATTGCGTTTTCATCTTTAAATAAGCGATGACGCTTATTTAAATGGTAGAGAGCTTTGTTTTGTATTTCAGTATAACTGTTTGTATAAAGTTGATTTTTATGTTTTATTCGATGAATTTTAATAATATCCTCTAGTTCATTGGATTCATAAAAATCTTGTTTAATTATTGAGATGCCTTGGGCTGTCGTATATTCATAGTATTGTTCAATGTTGTGTTTTTTATTCATGTTTTCACGATCAAAAACTTCTGCAAACATGTATCGTTTATCACTTGATAATTTTAAAAAATCACTAAGTAATGGATATATGATTTTAACAGTAGAAGTTTTATACGCTTTAAAGTTAATAGCTTGATTACGTTTGTTTATATCAAACAGTTTTGATTTTAATGTTTGGAGTAATACTTTTGTTTGATTTTGGCTCATAAAACCCCCCCTTATGCACTATTTCTTTCAGTATAACATAAGATACTAATATCTTATGAAAATAGTCGATAAATTTAAAAAAACGAGGAAAATACGTTATAATAGTATTAGCAAAATGAAACGAGGTAATAAGAATGTTAATAGTTAATAATCTAAAGAAGACTTATGATGGGAAAAAATATGTTGTTGATAACGTCAATTTAGAGATTGAAAATGGACAAATATTTGCTTTCGTAGGCCATAATGGTGCTGGTAAAACAACGACAATTAAGTCGATTGTTGGTATCCTTGATTTTGAACAAGGTGAGATTTCACTCAACGGTTTAAATTTAAAGGATGATGAAACAACATTTAAAAAACAAATTGCTTATATACCTGATAATCCAAATCTTTATGAAAATTTAACAGGTATTGCCTATTTAAATTTTATTAGTGATATTTATGATTTAAATAAAGCAGAAGTTAAAGAGGATATTTTAAAATATGCTGATGATTTTGAAATTAGAGGACGTCTTTCAGATCAAATCAAGTCCTACTCACATGGTATGAAACAAAAGTTGGCTCTTATTTCAGCATTCATTCGTAAGCCCAAACTATTAATTTTAGACGAACCATTTGTTGGTTTAGATCCAAGTGCAGCATTTAAGACAAAAGAAATGATGAAAAACTTAACGCGTTCTGGATCAATCATTTTCTTTTCAACGCATATATTAGAAGTTGCGGAAAAGTTATGCGATCATGTTGCGATTATTAAAGATGGCAAGATTGTTGTTGAAGGCAAAATGAATGAAGTTAAAGGTGACAAATCACTTGAAAATGTATTCTTGGAGTTGTTAGATAATGAGTAAGTATTTCATATTATTTAAAACTTTGGTAGCCGAAAACTTAAACTTAGGTAGTTTATTTAAAATTAAATCTAAGAGAAAAACAACAGTTCTAATTTTTTCTATTTTGTTATTTTTAGTTATACTAGGTTCAATTTTCGCTATGGTCTATGGCATGGCATCTATTTTGAAAGAAATAAATGCAGTTGAATTGTTATTTTCAATGGCACTTTTAGGTGGGACATTTATTACATTCATGAGTGTGTTAACAAAGTCGAATGATTATTTATTTAAGTCTAAAGATGGCGATCAACTCTTTAGTTTTCCACTTAAAAATTCAACCATTGTATTAGCTAAGTTTTCATTACTAACAGTATTGAGTTATATATCGTTTGCAGTACTTTATATTCCGGTAATGATTGTTTATCCGATGTTTGTTGCTGTTCCTTGGACATATTACCCTGCAAGCATCATTGTGTATCTATTAACACCACTCGTGTTTATCGTTATTGGAAGTTTGATTGCTTACTTATTAGGCTTAATATTTATTAACTTTAAATATAAAAATGCATTAGCAATATTTGGATACATGGTTATGTTAGTAGGTATTTTTACATTTAATATGCTTGCGACAACACCAGAAAGTATCGGAAATGCATTTGGTGTTATGGGCGTAATTGCTAAGTACATGTTTCCACTTGAGTGGGCGATTCGTATTATTAATGGTGAATGGATTTGGTTTATTCCGTTTTTCTTAATTAATGCTTTAAGCGTCGTTGTTTTTATTTTAGTGACACTTAAATATTACAAACGAGTATTTTTGAAGATTAATCAGCAACAACGCTCAAATGTCTTTAAAGATGAACATATTAATGTGGAGAAAAAAGGTATTATTCGCGTCTTGCTTGCTCGTGAATTTAAAAAATATTTTTCATTCCCCGCATATGTGATGAATACAATCATGTCGCCACTAATGTCAATAATCATGACAGTTGTACTCTACTTACAATTAAGAAATGCAGTCGATGGACCAAGTGTTGAATTTATTACACTTATTTTAGTTGCGATAAATGCCTTTATTGGTGGCATGTCACCAACAACGAGTGTATCCTTGTCGCTTGAAGGAAAAGAGTTTTGGATTTTAAAATCTTCACCTATTAAACCAGCATCTGTATTTATAGCAAAAATTTTAATGAATGTTATTTTATTTGGTGTTGGATCAGTCGTTGTTGCTGTTATCTTATTTGCATTTATGGGGTTGAATATTTTATCATCAACACTTGTATTAATAACATTATTATTAAGTGTATTATTTGCAAGTATGGCAGGAATATTAGCAAATCTACTATTGCCTAAAATGAATTTTGATCAACCAATTAAAGTCGTTAAACAAAGCATGAGTGTACTTGTATCCATGGTTGTTGGATTAATTGCAACAGCACTTGCTGCGGGACTTGGGTTCATAGGATTTAAAAATACACAAAATATTGATATAACACTCGGTAGCGCAATTGCGGTATATATCTTACTATCACTAATTGTAGGTTTGGTCTTAAAATATATTGGCCCAAAACTTTACCGAAAACTTGAAGCTTAAGTTTAAAGCTTATTAAGGAGAAGCACATGAAAAAACAGCTATTTATTCTCTTGATATTTGTATTACTTTTATCTGGATGTATTGTTAAAGATGATACATTTAGTGAAAAAACACTTGAGGCATTTAAAATTGAGTACGTATTAGGCAACTATGAAAAACGCGTAACAACCGATATTGGTTTTAAAATTCCGGAAAATATCGATTATGAATATGAAATTATTTCTGATAAAACAGATGTTATAAAAATAGACGGTAACAAAGGGATCGTCACGCGTCAAGATATGGATGCAACGGTAATCATTACATTTTTAGTTTCAAAAGGAGAACTCGAGTTTTCTAAAAAAATTACACTTACCGTTGTAAAACGTGATTTATACGAATACACAGTAACTTTTGATTATAATCAGAATAATATTCAAAATACAAGCGTAAAAGTAAAAGAAAATAACAAGGTTGAGAAGCCTGAAAATCCAAGCATCATCGGATTTAACTTTTTAGGGTGGTACTTAGAAGACGAACTCTATGATTTTAATAACATTGTTTTAAGCGATTTAACGCTAGTAGCAAAATATGAAATTATACCTTTTTATTCTATTTCTGAATTGAAAAATTTTGATATCAATACGGATTTTGAAACATCCTATGGCATTGTATTAAATATTGAAGATAACCAGACGGCCGTGTTGCGTGATTTGGTTACGGAAGATACCATAATTTTAGATATTATGGATATCCAATTTAACTATAAACCTTTTGATATTATTTCATTTGGTGGTACATTTACTAAAAACTACGGTTTTGACTATGTTGTGAATTTAGAAGTTCATAGTTTGGAAGGTACAAAACGAGTAAGTTTTGTTGAAGCAATTACGAATATTAGTGAACTATCAAGTGAACATCATGGTAAATATATTTCAACAAAACTATCATTTGTTGAAAAAGAAGATGCTAATACCTTTGTATTTACAGATGGTATTGATATGCTTGGCATCTTTGTTGATACAACAAAGGTTGATGTTGTTGCATTTTTAGAAGAATTAAAACAAGATGATCTTGTTATATTTAATAAAGCGCTCGTAAAATATGAAGGACTTCCTTCAATCGTCTTATATAATATCAATAATATTTTTGTACTGGGATCAACAACGGTTGATGCTCAAGATATTTACTATATCAACGACATGCATGGTGGATTACTAAAAGAAGGTAGTCAAATTGGTTTAGCAAATATGGCAAATGTTATTTTAAATGAACGTAAGACCAAAGATGTTACATTCCTTGCTGGTGGTGATATCTTACAAGGTCAAATCATTTCAAACCACTATCAAGGTTCATCAACGATTGATATATTAGGACAAATGGGTTTAGATGCGTTTGTTGTTGGAAATCATGAATTTGACTGGGGATTTGATACGGTCTTACAATATTTCAATGGTGAACATGAACTTCAAGCAAGTTTTCCTTTACTTGGAGCAAACCTTACGTTAAAGAGTACAGGTTTACTTCCTAATGGTGTAGATCCCTATACAATTCTTTATAAAAATGGAAAAGCTATTGGAGTTATTGGTGTCATTGGCTACGGTTTAGAATCAAGTATTGACGCTGAATTAGTTAAAGACTATCGATTCTTAGATCCAATACCTATTGTAAAAAACTGGGTTACGTATTTAAAGGAAACGGAATATGTGGATCATATTATCGTTATTAATCACGATGATGATGATCATTTCAATAGTGAGGTTGCTATTGAAGGCGTGGATGCGATTTTTAATGGTCATTCACATCAAGAATATACAAAAACTGTAAAAGGTAAGCCGGTAATGCAATCTGGAGCTAACGGTTGGTATTTAGGACATTTAAGACTTAACTATAACGTAGATAAAAACGCATTTTCAAGTTTTGTCATGAATAACTTAACGCCATATGATGATTCAAGACTTAATACATCACATCCAGATATACAAAGTGTTGTTGATTATTACTACGATCCAATTAAGTATATGTTTGAAACAATCGTAGTAAGTGATAATTATTATAGTCAAGATACATTAACATCGTATATAGCAAAAACAATGTTAGTTAAAACAGATAGCGATGTTGCGATACATAACTCTGGTGGTACACGAGCAAGTATTTATTCAAATGAAGCGATTACTGAAGCTAAGATTTTACAAATATTCCCATTTGATAACTTACTAGTTACACTTGAGCTTTCTGGTAAAGACTTAAAATCACAATCATACGGAACAAAGGTTTATAAAGATGGCATTATAATTGAAGATAACAAGATGTACAAAGTTGTAACACATACCTATATTTTTAATTATGATGGATTTAATCCACTAAAAAATGGTACAAATGTCATTCGTTATAAAACATCGTTAAAAGATGTATTAACTGAAGCGATGTATGGACTGAAAGAAAATGGATACACAACGTTTAATGTTAACCATCCAATTTTCCTTTCTCTTATTACAGAATCTGACAAATTAGCGTTATATTTTGCAGACAACGATAGAACACTTGATTTTATCACAGCTTAATTTAAAAGATAAAGGCACTTCATTGTGCCTTTTTTGCATAAAAAAAGGGCGTTTGCCCCTATAAAATATGAATTTAGACATTAAATACTAAAATGTCTTCGTTATATACGTTTATTCGATTTGTTTTTTTAAATCCGATCTTCTCGTAAAGGCTAAGTGCATACGCATTGTCTGGATAACATGATAAATAAATATGGTCGATAGAATAACTAGCAACTAAGTATTTAATTAGATGTTTGATTGCTTCAGTACCATAACCTTTTCCCTGAAATTTTTCATCAATCATGAGATCTTCAATCCATGTATTATCAATGCCTGTGCTACCTACAATTGCAAATCCAACTGTTGTTGATTCCTTGTCATCTAACTGGATAGCGAACGCTTTCCATTCATCTGAGTTTTCATATTCTTTGAGCATTACTGGCACTGGATCTAAGTACATTTTTTGGGTATCCTTTAAACTTAAATTCAAGACGTCAAGTGGCGGGTTTTTCTTGTCAATTTCCCTGTATTCCATATAAATAAATTGATTATTTTCTCCTTCTATCTGCATTATACAACTTATTTTATATTTGTAAATATGAAAGCTTTAAAATGCAATAAAATGCTTTACTTTTAATATGGTTTGATGTAAGATGTCAATGCGGGGATGTCTTTGGATTCGTCAGGGCATCGGCATTTAGTATAAGCATGTCTTGGTTGCGCAAGTAAAAACGCCGAGGTTAAAATAACCGGAAACTCAAATTTACAATTAGCTGCCTAAGATAAGGTGCTAACCAACACTAAGGATACTTACGACTTAGTCGCGGTTCATTTAGTAAGTTATATTTGTCGGGTGCCTAGACCGACAAATGAACACAAAATAGGCTAGAGTGTTAAACTTTTTGTTTGTTTAGTTTAACATTCGAACAGTATAAATAAACTAAACATGTAGAAAGTACTAGATAAAGTGTCTTGCACAGGGGTTCGAGTCCCCTCATCTCCACCAAAAAAACATGATTGAGCTTGATTTCCGCAAATCAAGCTTTTTTATTTGTGACAGATATCATTACTATTTTTAAATAAATGTTTCTATAGGCTTTTCCTATGATAAGGATTTTATATGCAATATTTGATTATTTGACATCAAAAACTAATAAGGTATAATTTTTGTGATTGCAATGAGCCATAAGAGTCGCGAAAATATTACATGGTGGCTGCTCGCAACTTTGTCTTACCTAATGTTTGAAGTTACATAAAGTTAGTAATAGTATAACCGGTAATAAAAAATAAAAATGGAGAAAAATATATGTCATTTCAAAAATATATAGCTAACATTACTGAAAAAACAGGTAAAACACCAGAAAAAATTCGAAAAGATGCACGAAGTCAAGGTGTTATTGTTGAAGATATGACAGCCACGGTTTTTTAGAGATTGTTTAAAAAAAGAATATCAGCTTGGACATGGACATGCAATGGCAATGTGGAGATACTTTATTTTAAATAAGTGGATTATTACAAAACACACCACCATGTAGCTTTATTTTTATGAAGCGCATATGAATGAAATCTATAGTTATACAAGAAAATGAACTGCCTGAATAAGGCAGTTTTTTTACGAAAATAAACGAAACCAAGAGCACATTGTCACAAACTAAAATTAATGATATAATCAAGGTAAAATGCGAATATAAGGAGATGAAATAATGAGAGAAGTACCTATTTTAGTAGTGTCTATTGCAATATCATTATGTGCGTTTGCGTTTGCCTCCTGGCTTTTTGTATGGGTAAAAAGACAGCCATCAAGTAATGATAAAATTGCAAAAGTTGGTGGTTATATCCAAAAAGGTGCAAACACCTTCTTAAGTAAGGAGTATGCCGTTCTAGCAAAATTTGCTGGCATCGCAGCATTACTCATTTTAATTTTCCTTCCTAAAGCCATTTGGAAAGGGAATGTTGGCGAAAACATCATTGTTGCACTCTCTTATATTTTTGGTACAGTTTTTAGTGCCATTGCTGGAAAAGTTGGCATTATGGTTGCCACAATTGCTAATATGAAAACAGCAGAAGCTGCACAAAAAGGTATCAAGCCAAGCTTTCTTTGTGGATTTAGAGGTGGTGCAGTCATGGGAATGGCTGTTGTAGGTTCAAGTTTACTAGGCGTTATATTAATTTTTTGGATTGTTGGACAATCGCATGCTCTTTTAGGTTTTAGCTTTGGTGCATCAAGCTTAGCATTATTTGCTAAAGCTGGTGGTGGTATTTTTACAAAAACAGCAGATATTAGTGCAGATCTTGTAGGAAAAGTAGAACTTGGATTTCCAGAAGATGATCCACGAAATCCAGCCGTTATTGCAGATAACGTTGGTGATAATGTAGGGGATGTTGCTGGAATGGGCGCAGACCTTTTTGACTCACATGTTGCATCCATGTCAGCGGCACTTGTTATGGCAATCAACCTTGATAAAGTCTTAAATTCAAACAAAAACGTTATGACAGTCATTATTTATGCAGCTTTAGGGTTACTTGCATCAATTATTGGTGTTGCAACTGCTAGAATGGGTAAAAATAATCAACCAACAGCAGCACTTAATTCAAGCACTTACGTAACAACTGGTGTATATGCATTATTAACCGTTCTTGCAACATGGGTGTTCGCTTTAGAATGGCGTATATGGTTTGCTGCAATTATCGGTTTATTTGTAGGTGTAATCATCGGCATAGCAAGTGATTACTTTACAAATGACACAAGAAAACCTGTTCAAGAAGTAAGCAAGGCAAGTGAAAGCGGGCCTGCATTTACAATACTTTCAGGTGTAAGTTATGGATTCTTAAGTACACTGCCAGCAATGGTAGGTATCGCTGTATCGGCACTATTAGCATTTGTAATTACAAAACCACTTGGTGGTGTAGCTTTAGGTGCAGATTTTGGTATGTTTGGTATTTCCATGGCAGCAGTAGGCATGTTATCCATTGTAGGAATGATCATTTCAAACGACGCATACGGACCAATAGTTGATAATGCTAGAGGACTTGCAGAAATGGGTGGACTAGGTGAGGAAGTTATTGAAATTACAGACACACTTGACTCTGCTGGAAATACTGTTAAAGCAGTGACTAAAGGTTTTGCTATTGGAGCTGCAGGCTTAACGGTGATTGCTTTACTAGGCGCTTTTTTAAGTGAAGTCAATACGGCAATTGTTGAAAAAAATCTTTCAATAGCGAAATTTACAGGATTTGATATTATGGATCCAGTTGTCTTCTTTGGTCTTCTTGTTGGTGCAGCAGTACCTGCAGTGTTTAGTGCTTTACTCATGCTTGGTGTTGATAGAAATGCTCAACGTATGGTTGCCGAAATACATAGACAATTTGAAGAAATACCAGGTCTATTGGAAGGCAAAGAAGATGTGATTCCTGAGTACGAGAAATGCATTGCTATTGCAACCAAAGGCGCACTAAGAGAATTAGTACCTGCAGGTTTATTCGCAATTGTAATTACTCTAATTGTTGGATTTATTGGCGGTGTTAAAGCTATTGGTGGTTTTTTAGCTGGAAATATCGTTAGTGGTCTCTTACTAGCACTATTTATGAGTAATGCTGGTGGGTTATGGGATAATGCGAAAAAATATGTTGAAGCTGGTAATAACGGCGGTAAAGGTAGTACAGCCCATAAATCTGCAGTTGTTGGTGACACTGTAGGAGATCCATTTAAAGATACTGCAGGTCCGTCAATAAACACACAAATTACCGTTGTAAGTTTAGTAGCTACACTATTATCAACGATTTTCTTGACACTTTCAATTTTCTAGCAACAACAAAATAATCAGTTAATAAACTTCTGAATGCTTCATTTCATGAGTGTTCGTAGAACTAAAAAATCTATGAACACTTTTTTTATTTAAAACGCATTACTGGCATAAAAATAAATAAATAGTATATACTATTAACACATATGATATAAAATCATAAGAAATTACAATTAAAAGTAGTTTTAATGGCAATAATTAAACACTATTTATCTGAAATATGTTATCATTTGAAAGTAGTACTTTTTTAAGGAGATCTATTGATGCTAATAAAAAGATTTGATATGGTGAAAAAACCATTAAAAGAAAAATGGTTTTTAACACCACTTGCATACGCACTAAGCTTTTCCGCAACACTTACACGCGGGCTAAAAGTAAACAAAGTTAATATGAAAGGTTTAAAACCACCATATCTTTTACTCTGTACACATCATGCATTTATTGATTTTAAAGTAACAACTCATGCTATCTTTCCAAGACGTGCTACCTATGTTGTCGCACTTGATGGATTTTTAAAACGAGAGTGGTTGCTAAGAAACGTTGGAGCGATGGGTAAACGCAAATTTACGCCACAAGATACACTTTTATTTAAACAAATTAAATACTCGTTAGAAAAATTAAAGAAAATCACCATCTTGTATCCAGAAGCCTGTTACTCTGTAATGGGAACAACAGCAGCACTACCGGATTCATTAGCTAAAATGGTTAAAATATTCAAAGTACCAGTAGTTGTTTTAAACATGCATGGCAATTTCTTAACGCAACCCGTATGGAATATGGGTAACCGCAGAGTACCACTACGTGCAGACATGACACAAATCATTACACAAGATGAAATTCAAAGTTTAAGCGTTGAAGAAGTAAATAAACGTATTCATGATGCATTCCAATACGATGAATTCAAATATCAGTATGATAACAAAATTGTTATTAAAGATAAAAACCGCACCAAAGGATTACACAAAGTCCTTTATCAATGCGATACGTGTCATACAGAATTTGAAATGGATTCCAAGGGTACTGAAATTTGGTGTAACGCTTGTGGTAAACGTCATTATCAAGATGAATTTGGTAGACTCATAGCACTTGAAGGTGAAACGAAATACCCACACATTCCAGATTGGTATGAAAGTCAACGCGCCTTTGTTAGAAAACAATTAGAAGAGAATACATATTATTTTGAAGATGAAGTTTACATCGAATCGCTTCCTAACGCTAAACGATTTATTTCACTCGGTGATGGTAAACTTATACATACAAAAAACGGGTTCAGACTAACCGGTAAAGATATCGATGGACCACTTGATTTAGTTAAAGAAACAGCATCACTTTATTCCGTTCATATTGAGTTTGACTACAAACTTAGATCTGATGGTGTTGTTGCAGACGCAATTGTTCTTTCAACATTGGATGATACGTACTATATCTATCCAAAAACAAAACGTGATCAAGTTACAAAATTACGCTTTGCAGTTGAAGAAGCTTATAAAATGCTTAAAACTAAAAACATATAGTTTTTAAACAAATGAAATCGTCCATTTTTTGGACGATTTTTTATATGTTATAAACTTGTAGCTACTCATATTTTTAAAGATAGGATATAAAGTTTATCTCAAACTTAATTGAGTACAAATATAGAGATAATAAATAGTTTATATCTTTTTTTATTTTAGTGATTTTGTTAAAATATATATAAAAGAACATAGATAAACAGCAACTATTGATGATACTTTAGAAGCCATTTTTACAATGTAATGATAAAAGTAGTTCTATGTGAATACTAATGTGAAATGGTATAACACGTTAATATGTTGACCATAAAAGATGTAGGACTTATTTAATGTACTTAGTTACGAATATTTAGAAAGTGAACGTTTATGATTAAAGAACCGAATGTCTTATTAAGTTTTATTAATATGAAACTTCGAGATTTTTATCCATCCATTGATGACCTTTGTGAAGATCTTGATTATTCAAAAGATGAAATTGATGCTATTTTGAATTCTAATGGTTTTTTTTACAATGCAATTATAAATCAATATAAACAGCGATAAAAAATATGTTATTTATCTTCCATTTTTAAAAGATAGGAATATAATATGTATATGTGTGGAACAATACTCAAGAGGCTGAAGAGGCTCGACTCGAAATCGAGTAGGCCTGTAAAAGGGCGCGAGGGTTCAAATCCCTCTTGTTCCGCCATATTAGCACAACAGTGTTGATACAAAAGTATCGGCCTTATAGAATACGAAAATAGGGATAATATCCCTTTTTTCTTTCAAAAATACGAGTCTATGAATCACATAATTA
>DUPY01000032.1 GCA_012838065.1 Acholeplasma sp.
AAGCGCCATACCTAGAAACTGTTCAGGGTTTGCATGGTCTGACTTTTTTGCAAACGGAGAGTCTATTGGTACACTTATCCCATTTACAACATAAACCTTGCCCTTTAATCCATCTTTGTTCACAATTTTTGTTTGATAATAACTTTTACTCATAACTATCACCAAAAAGAGTATAACATAAAATGTTATATCAAATGGCTATTTTGCATATCTTTATGACATAGAAGTCTTCATTGTCAATGGTCCTCGCCATTTTGTGTATAATAGAATTAATAATGGAGGTACCCTAATGAAAATATACATTAAAGAAAGCATACCAACAGAATATATTGAAAGATTAAAACAGACATTTATAAACGATACATTTGTAACAACAAAAGATGTTGATAGCGAGATGATTATCGCGTATCCATATGAAATGAATAAACCTTTTTTAAAAGACTTTAAAAAGTTAAAACATATTCAACTTTTAACTTCAGGCTACGATCTTATTGATTTAGATTATTTAAAGAATCGAAAAATACATTTATATAACGCGAAAGATATCTATAGTATTCCAATTGCTGAGTATGTACTGGCAAATGTCTTAGCATTCGAAAAAAAAGTAATTGACTTTAACGAGCGAAAAAAAGTACAACTTTGGCAAAACGATATTGCTGTACATGATATTAGTGGAAAAACAGTTGGTATTATTGGTGCAGGAGATATTGGTAGAGAAATCGCTAAACGTTTTAAAACTTTTGAAACAACCGTACTAGGCTATAAAAGAACGTATGAAACTCTAGATTACTTTGATGCAATTTATACATCTAAAGATGATTTAGATAAACTCGTTCAAACATCGGATTATATTGTAATAGCGTTAAGTTTAAATGAACACACAAAACATTTTATTAACAAACGATTATTTAAAATGATGAAACCAAGCGCGCTTATCATAAACATTGCCCGTGGTTTAATTATTCATCAAGAGGACTTAATGGACGCACTTGACCAAAACCTTATTCGTGGTGCCATATTGGATGTTACAACACCCGAACCACTACCTAAAACGCATAAACTTTGGACATACCCCAATGTTATCATTACACCACACAACTCTAATTTAAGTCATTTAACAAATCAACGCTTATGCAATCTATTTATTAAAACTATTCAATCAATAAAAGAAAATAAAATACCAAATAACCAGATAGTATAGTGTAATACTTAATAACCTTACATTAAAATAATAAATCTGTGATAAAATGACCTCATAATCAATGACTGAGTTAACCATCATAGGTTTTTATTTTTATCGACTAGTAGGAGGCATAATGTATGCGAAAGATCTTTAATTTTTTTATTAATAAAGTAACATTGCTTGCGCTTATTTTTCTCGTTCAAATCGCATTCGTTGTTTTTCTTATTCAATACTTTGCAGACACATGGTTTTATATTAACATTGCATTAACAGTTATTAGTGTCCTCATAGTTTTATTTTTACTTGCAAAAGATGAAAATCCGATGTTTAAACTTTCCTGGATTTTATTAATATCCCTTTTTCCAATTTTTGGTGGACTCTTCTACCTTATGGTACGTATTGAAAAGTTTTCTTATAAAATTCGTAGACGAACCACAGAAATAACAGCGTATCGTAAAACAATGTTAGAGCCAATTAAAAACTTAAAGCATACAAATATTGAACACTATAAAACATATTTAAGTACGGATTATTGGAAAGCATATAACAATACACAATCTGTGTTTTTAGAATCTGGTGAAAAAAAGCTTGAAGCACTATTAGAGGAACTTAGAAAAGCGGAAAAGTTTATTTTCATGCAATATTTCATCATAACCAAAAGTATCATGTGGGATAAAATATTAGAAATATTGCTTGAAAAAGTTCAGCAAGGTGTAGAAGTTAAAATTATCTACGATGATTTTGGTAGTACAACTAAGCTACCATTCAGATATTATAAATTTTTAAATGACCATGGTATAGAAACGGCTGTGTTTAACAAACTCAAACTTAATTTTAAATTTTCACTCAATTATCGCGATCACCGTAAAATTGTCGTTATCGATAATAAGACCGCATTTACTGGCGGTATAAATATCGGTGATGAATATATAAATAAGAAAAAACGCTTTGGTCATTGGCATGATGCTGGCATTATGATTACTGGTGAGGCTGTCTATAGCTTTACAGCTATTTTTTTAGAAACATGGGCATTTTCAAAAAAAATCTTCTTAGATCCTCGGAAATACTTAATACCTTATTCTGTTTTTGGTGACGCAATCTATATTCCATTTTCTGATTCACCACTAGATAAAAACTTTACTGCTAGAAATATTTATTTAAAACTTATAAATGATGCTAAAGAAAGTTTATATATTACAACGCCTTATTTAATATTGGACAATGAACTATCTACAGCATTAAAACTTGCAGCTGAAAGTGGTGTTAGTGTCAATATCATTATTCCAAAAATACCCGATAAACGTCTGGTCTACATGGTTAGTGAAATGTATGTTGAAGAACTCATTGAATATGGTGTGAATATCTATAAATATGATTTAGGCTTTATTCATTCAAAATTAATTGTAAGTGATGAAAAACTTTCAATGATTGGGACTTCAAATCTTGATTTTAGAAGTTTATACTTACACTTTGAAAATAATCTGTTATTAGATGACCAAAAATCTATCAATGAAATGCTTGAATACATTGAAACAACCATTGCTTATAGTACAAAGTTTACAAAAGAAAACTTTAAGAAACGTCGCGTTATCTATAGACTTATTCAAGCGTTTTTAAAAGCTTTTAGTACGATTCTATAACTTAATCCTTACAATAAAAAAGGCTGGAATTTCCAGCCTTTTACTTGTTTTAAGCGATATTTAAAATAAGTGAAACGTTTGAACTTGTATTGGAAATATCGCTTTCAATGTCAATTGTAACATTGATTGATCCACCTTGGTTCCATTTGTAGGTGCTTAAGTCAATACCACCAGATGTTAATATATCTGATTGACTAACGCTTGTGTTACCTGGAATCGAGTTGTTTTTGTCTGCTTCAAGTAAACCAACTAATAAATTTGTTTTACCTTCGTTATCTTGCATGAAATAAGTCCAGAAGTCTGGATTATTTGCAAGTCTAGCATCGACATGATAAATCACAACACCAGCATTACGTATTTTAAATCTGTCATTCATATGACCTTCATATAAACCTTCTGGTGTATAGAACATAATCATAATGAATTCATCCCATGCGTTACCATCATTAAAGGCATTTGAACTTCTAGGAATAATGATAACACTATCTTTTCCATCAAGGTCAGTTGAGTAACTATCAAGTTCAACACGATATGTCCCTTGTTCACCAATTAATGGGTTTAACCAACCTAAAATGAGTTTATTAAACGGTCCATGATCACCGTTATTGTTATCCATCATATCCCAACCACCAAGAGGACCGTTTCCACTTGTCTTATATGGGTAAAGGTCTGAAAGTCCTAATAAGTGGCCTAATTCATGAATGTATGTTTCAGCGTTAGCTGGTAAATCTTCGCCACTTAGCGGGTCTTCTAAGAACGCATAGCTTACCCACATGTAGTATTCAAAAATTAATCCGTCAAGTTCTATGTCTTTAGCATCTCCTTGGCTTGCTAGATATACCCAAGCCCACCATAAATCACTACTTTCAGTGCGATAATCTACAGAGTATACAAAGATAATTGAATCAATGTATCCATCATCATTGACATCGTATTTACTAAAGTCGATATTAGGGTCTGCTTTTGTAAGAACTTCTTTGATGGCATAGCCATCACCATTGTTTTCATCCCAGGTATCTTTTTTATTTTCAAAGTACGTTTTTCCATTGTTTGTTTCTATTTTATCAACAATGTCAAAACTTAAGTTAAGTAATCCAAAACTACTTTTCGCATAAAAACTGCTTACAGATTCCCAACCTGTTTCTTCACTTGTTCCATTGAATACCAATTCTAATTTATCGAGGTAATCCATATCAAATGGAACACCGTTAATTTCAACAGGAATAACTAGAACATCAAATGTACCCATTGAAGGTAGACCACTTGCATCACCTAATGATTTTTGAAGATCATTAACTGTTTGCATATTACTTAATGTGTCAAACTCAGCTTCTGGAACATTTAATAAATGTTTTCTTATTGTAAATAAGATAAGTTCTCCATCAACTTCTATATCTAAAGTTAATGCGTGATTTTCTGATAAAGCATAAACATATTTCCCGTTTTCCAAGACCCAGTTTAGGCTTAAAAGCGCTTCATCATACATTGCAAGAAACGCATCAACATCTACTGTTTGTCGTGCTAACATGACTTCATAGTAGTTTGAACCAATCATGTTTGTTTCAAAATCTGTTACTTCATCGATCATTGGAAGCAAATCGTTTAAGTTGCTTAAATTAAATTTATTTGAAAAATAAGTAATTAAGTCGTCCCAAGATAAGATTTCAGAAGCAGAGCTTGCGTATATTTGAACATTACCAATTGCAAAACGTCCACTGTTTTTGTTATCGCCTTTACCAGTAAACAACAATCTAAATTGACTTGAGTTTATATTTTCAATCGTTATAACATTTAGTGATGTTGAAATTTGGTTTTTAAATTCACTTCCTACTAAATCAACCCAAGCAGAACCATTCCATACTTGTACTTTAGCACTCGTGATGTTTGTAGTAACATCGCTACTTCCATGAATTTCAAAACGAATACTTGAAATTAATTGTCCTGTTGTTTTAACTTCTAAATATGTTACTGGATTTGGATAATCTTTAACATCAGCTGCGAAAATATGGGTATATGCGCCCAATCCAGTTGGTGGTGTACTTGAATTTGCAACATGGCTTGCTGTAATTGTTATATTTGGATTTTGGCCTGCAAATTTTAACTCTGCATTTACTGTATTTTTATAGCTGTTTGTTAGTGAAGTTGTCGTATTTTGAACGTTAAATTCATAGAATAAACCTTCTTCATCCTCACCACCATTGCCACCATCATCTAAATCATCCATATGCATGTAAATATCCATATAGAACGCATCTTCATAAATATCAAAGTAAATATAAATCTTATCATCATAAACGAAATAGTGACCATTTTCGCTTTCTTCGCGAACAAATCCATTTAATACTAACAATGTTTCATATTGATCAACATCTGCTTGTTCCCAGTCAAATAAGTCAATGTATGTACCAACGTATTCGTCTTCACTTGAATCACTTAAATAGTAATCATTTGAAATAATATCCGGAATTAATGAATAAATATCAAAGCCAAAAAAATCATATAAATAATCACCAATTTCAGTTGGTTCGACATCACCATTATCGTATGTATAAATCGCAATATAGAATGCGTTAATATTCTCATCAAAGTCGATGAAAATAAAAATGTCGCTATCATTGTAATACTCATCATATTCACTATCGTAAATAAATCCAAAACTTGCAAGTTGTTGAATAAATGCATCAACATCAGCTAAAACCCAATCATATAAGTCAATGTATTGACCCATATATCCTTGGTCGGTTATTTCTGTAAATACAAAGTCTAGTGATTCAATAGCTGGAATCGTTGAATAAATATCAAATTGGAAATACTCATTTAAATATCCACCAATGTCTGATGGTGTTACTCCACCTTCATCTATTGTATAAATATCGATGTAATAGCTATTTAATTCATCATCAAAATCAAAGTAGATATAGTATTCATTTTTTGAATAATCATCATACTCAAAGTCGTATACAAACCCCATATCTAAAAGTTGTGTCTTATATGACACAACATCTGCTGCATCCCAGTCGTATAAGAATACATAAGAACCAAAGAACACATCAAAACTTGAGTCCATTAATTCAAAATCATCAGATAATATTGCTGGAATGGTTGCGTAAATATTGAATCCAAAGAAATCGTTTAAAGCTTCGCCAATATCGGTTGGGTCTACGATTCCTCCTTCATCAATCATATAAATATCCATGTAATATGTATTTAAATCTTCATCAAAGTCAAAGTAAATATAAATGAGTTCTGTATAATATGTATCATATGCTTCATCATATACAAAGCCTAAATCTAATAACTGGGAAGTATAAGCATTAATATTTGATTCTGTCCAGTCATATAGATCAACATATGAACCAAAGTAACCTTCTTCACTTGAATCGCTTAACTCATATTGATTTGATTCGATTTTTGGTATTAATGCATAAATATCAAAACCGAAGAAATCGTTTAATTCCTCACCAATGGCATCGATTTCGCCTGAGCCGCCATCGGTTCTTTCCATGTATATGTCGATGTAGTAAACATTTAAATCGTCATCAAAATCAAAGTATAGGACGATTTCATCGTTAAAGAAATACATTTCAAAGTCCGCATCATATTCAAAACCTTTTTGGATGAGCTGACTTTCGTAGTTTGTAACATCTGCTTCTGTCCAACCATATAAATCAATATAAGCGCCTATCCAATCGTCATCGCTTGATTCTGTAACTTCGACATTACCTTTAGCTAGTGAAGGCATTAATGCATAAATATCAAATCCAAAAATGGTGTTTAACTCTTGGCCTACACTGCTTGTTTTAGCAACTTCTTCAAAAACTGCCATATAAGTTACGTTTCCTGTAACTTCAGAAATTGTTGGTGACCAACCTTTAAAGGTATAGGTATGTGTTTGTGTTTCTGCTTTCGTAGGTGTTGTTCCTGTATAAGAAGGTGTTGTACCAAATAAAACATCTTGGCTTACAAGGAGTGTTGTACCATCATGGTTTTTCCAAGTCACCGTGTATTTGTTTTTTGTTTCACTAAATGTAGCCGTATATTCAACATCCGCTGTTGCATGAATTACTTCTGGCGACCAACCATTAAATGTGAATGAAAACTCAGCTGTGCTTGGTTTTGTAGGCGTTTGGCCTGTAAACACTGGTAGACTTCCTTTTTCTACGTTTTCGTCAACTTTAAGTACTGTACCATCAAAGTTTTTCCAAGTAACTTTTACAGTCTCTACAGATTCACTTTGCCATTTAGCGTACACATCAATGTTTTGAGTTATACCTTTTTCAATTTTTTCAACATTTGTCTTAAAATTGCTTTCTAAATACCAGCCTGAGAAAACATAACTTTCTTTTATAGGGCTTTCTAGCGTAACTTCATCTAAAATTGTGAATTTTGCAGGGTTATTTACTGCATTTGTTCCACCATCTAGATGATATGTAATGGTATATTCTACAATAAGCCATTTTGCATATAACGTGACACTCTTTGTTAAATCACTAGTTACTTTTGATGTTTCATCTAACGTACTTGTTGTATACCAACCATCTAGGGTATAGCCAGCTTTCGTAGTAACTAGCTTATCTAAATCTGTGAACTTGTAGCTTTCTGCAAATTCAACAGTGTCTAGATTCGTTCCGCCATTAACCTCGAATGTTATTGTTTTAGTATCGTTTCCACACGCTACTAACAATATACCTAGAAGTAAAACGGCGATAAATGCTCCGATTTTTCTAAACATATT
>DUPY01000001.1 GCA_012838065.1 Acholeplasma sp.
AAAGGGACATATTTCGATGAGTTTGGCGTTTTACAATACATTCCAAACCCGGGAATTTTCCTTGGTGCAAGCATCGTAAGCCTGCTAATATTTTTTCCAATCTATTATTTAAATAAAACGGGAGGTAAAGAACATGCAAACTAACTTCGGATCCGCACTAGATCCTAACAATGTTTTAGATTATTATCCTCGACCACAGTTAAAGCGAGACTCGTTTTTGAATTTAAATGGATACTGGTACTATACAATTTCAAAAAGTAAAACTAGTGAGGATTTTAATAAGAAAATACTTGTTCCTTTTTCACCAGAAGCTCCACTTAGCGAAGCCAATCATATTTTACAGCCGGATGAATTTTTAATTTACTATAAAAAAGTTGAGTTGCCTTACGATTTTAACAAAGGCCGCCTCCATTTACATTTTGGTGCCGTTGATCAAGTATCAGAAATTTATATTAATAATAAATTTGTCTATAAAAACATTGGTGGTTATTTGCCATTTAGTATCGATATTACGCCTTATGTAGATGGCTTTACATTTGAAATTAAGGTCATTGTTAGCGATGTAACAGATACGAGCTATCATTTAACTGGAAAACAAAGATTATATCCAGGCGGTATTTTTTATACACCTCAATCGGGTATCTGGCAAACTGTATGGCTAGAAAGTGTACCTACGGAGTATATTAAAGATTTAAAAATGACAACAAACATTGACGAAGTAAGTATCGAATTTGATATCGATCGAACAGAAAATGGTGTTGTGGATGTCGAAGTATATTTTGAAAATCGTTTAGTAGGAAAAAAAACAACGTGGGATAAAACATTTAAAGTATACTTGGATGAACGTCATTTGTGGCATCCTCACCACCCAAATTTATATGATATAAAGATTTCATTTAAAGACGACGAAATAAAAAGTTATATTGGTCTTAGAAAAGTAGAAACAAAACGATATAAAGGGAAAATGTATGTGTATTTGAATCACGAACCAATATTACTTAATGGCCTGCTTGATCAAGGGTATTTTCCAGACGGACTTCTTACACCGCCAACATATGAAGCCATTAAAGATGATATTTTATATATGAAATCGCTAGGTTTTAATACGATACGTAAACATATCAAAGTTGAGCCGTATTATTTTTATGAGCAGTGTGACCGAATTGGTATGCTTGTCATACAAGACATGATTAATGGTGGGATAATTAAAAACATGGTTGCCCATCATGTGTTAAATATTTTTGGTGTTCACATAAATGATAAACGCTACAGTCTTTTTGGTCGAAAAGATGAGATTGGAAGAAGTTTGTTTATAAACGACTTAAAAAAGATGATTGATTACTTAAAAAACGTCACATCGATTATTGTGTGGGTTCCATTTAATGAGGCGTGGGGACAATTTGATAGCAAGAGTGTCTATGAACTTATAAAGAAACAGGACCCAACAAGACTTGTTGATCACGCAAGCGGATGGGCTGATCAAAAAATCGGTGATTTTCATAGTCGTCACGTTTATTTTGTACCAATTAGATTTAAAGAAAAACACGCAAGGAAACGCGTGCTCGCTTTAACTGAATTTGGTGGTTTTAGTCTGCCAATAAAAAATCATCATTACAATCCTAACAAAGTGTTCGGCTATAAAAAATTCTATGAAGTTAATCATCTAAAACAAGCATATCAAAAGTTATATCTTGAATCAATTTTACCAGAAATAAAAAAAGGATTATCGGTTTTAATCTACACACAATTAAGTGATGTTGAAGATGAAATTAATGGATTGATTACATACGACCGTAAAGTAAAAAAAATGGAAACATCGTTTGTATATGAAATAAACACGCAATTATACGACGCTTTTTCACTAAACTTCAAAGAATAGCGCCATAAAATGTGGGAAAACAACTTTAAAGTAAAAAAAATTAGGTTTTTTTAATAGTTTGTGGTATATTTAGAAAGGTTAAAAGAAAAAGAGGTACATTTGTGAACATATTATTTAACGATTTAAACATTAAAACTGAAACAAAACAAGCACTTGAAGCGCTCGAATTGAAGGAAACAACGGATATTCAGCATGAAGCAATTCCTGTGATGATAGAAAACAAAGACATGATTGGGCAAGCCCAAACAGGAACAGGAAAGACATTTGCTTTTGCAATTCCAATATTAGAAAAAATTGATCCTACAAGTAAAGATGTTCAAGCATTAATTATATGTCCAACAAGAGAACTAGTAGTACAAGTATATAAAGAGTTTTTAAAATTATTGAAATTCCAAAAAGATATTAGAGCAACAGCAATTTATGGTGGAGAATCTTATACAAAGCAATTTAAAGCATTAGCTCAAAATCCGCAAATTATTGTTGCTACTCCAGGTCGAACAATTGACCATATGGAACGCAACACAGTTAACTTCAACAACTTAAAAATATTAGTACTTGACGAAGCCGATGAAATGTTAAAAATGGGCTTTGAAGAAGATTTAGAAAAGATATTAAGAGACACACCGAAAGATCGTCAGACTGCATTGTTTTCAGCAACAATGCCCGATTTTATACGTATGGTTGCGAAAAAATATCAAAAGAATCCAAAATTCATTAAAATTGAAGCTAAAACATTAACAGTCGATAAAATTACCCAATTATACTATCAAGTTAAAAAACAAGATCGTATGTTGTTAATGGAACGTTTGATTGACTTTTATGAACCTAGTTCTGCAATCATTTTCTGTAATACAAAAAATGATGTGGACGAATTAAGTGCTTATTTACAAAAAAATGGCTATCTAGCCGAAGCTTTACATGGTGATTTAAAACAAAACCAACGTGATTATGTCATGGGTAAATTTAGATATAAACAACTTAAGTTTTTAGTAGCAACTGATGTTGCCGCTCGTGGACTTGATATTTCACACGTTGATTATGTTTTTAATTATGAGTTACCATTTGAAGAAGAAATTTACGTTCACCGTATTGGCAGAACAGGTAGAGCAGGAAAAACTGGTATTTCAATATCACTTGTTTATCCAAGTATGCGCAATAAATTATTTTCAATCGAAAGATTTATTAAGCAAAAAATGGAAGAAAAACAAATTCCAACAGATAAGATGATTGAAAGTGTTCAACAAAGAAACGCATTCAAATTCTTAGACACTTTAACTATTGAAGATATGGATAATGATGATTATGTTGATTACTTATTATCAAAAGGATTTAGCGAAAGAGAAATTATAAAATCTCTTGTTAACGTGATTTTACCAAAACCTAAAACATATCCAGAAATTCAAGTGCCACAGCATCGTATCAAAAATTCACAACAAAGAACAGATCGTTCTAGTCGCAACAATCGGAAAGACTTAAATAAAAATACAAGTAAAAATGCAAGTGCAAAACAAGGAAAAGTTACACCTAAAAAAGACTTTGCAGCAGTAACACTTAACGTTGGAAAAAATGTTTTTGACCGTCCAATTAAGTTTATTGACTACTTGAAAAAACATGCAGATATTTATCCGAAAAATATTGGTGATGTCGTTATAAACGATAACGCGATTCAATTTGAGTTACATCAAGCGTCTGTGAAAAGATTAGATGGTGTAGAGAATACATTTGTTGGTTCTAAAAAGTTAAAGTTTGTAGTAAAAAGACGATAAATTAAAAAATATAAAAAATTAGTAAATACAAATAATATATGTTAAA
>DUPY01000033.1 GCA_012838065.1 Acholeplasma sp.
ACCAATATTTGGGTTGCTAGCTTGAGGGGTTTACCGCGTTTCACTGTTTTATTTCTAAAACACTCGTCTCTGTGGCACGTTATCGCCTAGACCATAGCATACGCCTTAGGTCAATCAGCGGCCGTTATATTTCTATACCCTAAGTTATGTTTTCCTTAGGCACAAACACTACACGCATCTCAGCGTGTGCTAGCATGGACTTTCCTAACTTATTACTAAGCTCGGCCACCTTCCATTGACGTAATAATTATATCACAATTCGCCTTACAGTGCATCTTTTCTTGAAAGTTTGATACGACCTTTATCATCGATACCAATAACTTTCACGATAATTTGATCGCCAACTGAAACAACATCTTCAACTTTCGCTACACGTTCTTTTGCTAATGCACTAATGTGTACTAGACCGTCAGTACCTGGCCAAAGTTCGACGAATGCTCCAAATGCTTCAATACGAACAACTTTACCTTCTAAGATTTCACCAATTTGTGCTTCTCTTGTCATGTTTAAAATACGTTCTGCTGCACTTTCAATCCATTTTTGTTCTTGGTGCATTAAGAACACACGACCATCTTGTTCGATATCAATCTTAACATTGTCGTTATCTTCAATAATTTGAGTAATAATTTTACCACCCGAACCAATAACGTCACGAATCTTATCTGGATTGATACGAATCATCTTAACTTTTGGTGCATATGGTGATAATTCTTTACTTACTGCAGGTATTGTTTCAAGCATATGTTTTAAGATGTGTAATCTCCCTTTTCTAGCTTGTTCAAGAGCTTCTTTTAAGATATTTTCAGTAATACCTGAAATCTTAATATCCATTTGAAGCGCTGTAATCCCTTGTTCAGTACCAGCAACTTTAAAGTCCATATCGCCTTCATGGTCTTCCATTCCTTGGATATCCGATAAAATTGTATAGTTATCGCCATCCATAATTAAACCCATTGCAATACCAGCTACTGGTGCTTTAATAGGAACACCAGCGTTCATAAGCGCCATTGTACCAGCACAAATTGTTGCTTGAGAACTTGAACCATTAGATTCTAAAATTTCAGATACAACACGAATTGTGTATGGGAATGTTTCTTCATCTGGTAACACTTGTAATAACGCTTTTTCACCTAAAGCACCATGACCAATTTCACGACGTCCTGGAGAACCATATCTTCCTGTTTCACCAACACTGTATGGTGGAAAGTTGTAATGCAACATAAAGCGTTTTGTATCTTCAACGCCAAGACCGTCAATGATTTGGTTTTCACCTAAAGCACCAAGTGTAACTACGCCTAGAGCTTGTGTTTGACCACGGGTAAATAATGCTGAACCGTGCGCACGTGGTAAAATACCTACCATTGAAGAAAGTGGACGAATTTCATCTGTTTTTCTTCCATCAGGTCTTACTTTATCTTCAGTAATTAAACGGCGTACTTCTTTTGTTACGATACCATCAAGTACCATGCCTACTTGTTTTAAGTATTCTTTTTGAGCTTCATGATCAAATACTTTCACGCCATCAATTTCTTTAAAGAATGATTGTTTTTCAAAATGTTTTATTGTATTTTCTTTAATTTCATCAATTTTTGCATAACGTTCAAGTTTATCGTGTAATGAAACAGCTTGAATCATGTCTTTTTCAGCAAAGGCTAAGACAGCTTTTTTAATTTCATCATCAATTTTAACTAAAACTGGAACCATCTTTTCTTTTTGCACTTCTTTAGCGATTTGGTTTTGGAAATTGTTAAGTTTCTTAATTTCTTCATGCCCAAATAATAAAGCGTCTAACATATCCCCTTCGCTAACTTCTTTAGCTTGTGCTTCAACCATGTTGATTGCAACACTTGTACCAGAGACAACTAAATCAATATCAGATTTTGATAATGTATCACTATCTGGGTTAATGACAAACTCACCGTTTACACGACCAACATTTACCCCTGAAACAGGTCCAAGGAATGGAATGTCAGATAACATTAATACAAGTGATGAA
>DUPY01000034.1 GCA_012838065.1 Acholeplasma sp.
AATAGTTGTCTTAAACTGTTTTATAACGGTTTGTGTATGGCTAGTAGCCGATTAAAAACACAGACCTTTGAGACAAGAAACTAATTTATTAACATGCAAATAGTTTAATTACAGCCCAATAACAGCTATTTGCTATACACTTTGTTATAGGGCATTTTTGATTATGAGCAAATATTATGAACAAAACGAAGAGTTAGTCAAAGAACAGATTAACAACCTACAAGAAAGGAATCAAATGTTGGAAGCAAAAATACTTGATTGGTATGCAAAAAGTAAAGATGAAAAGTTTGCTGAACATTTCGGGATAAAAGAATTTTGTAGTGGTAAGGTGTAAATATCCTATAATGTTAATTAGGCGTATGTGCTTTAATTTGAATTAAAATGGCAAAGAAAAAGAATATTACACTTAACTTAAAGGGAAAAAGAATAGCTATATAATTATATTAACTAAATAAATAATAAAATATGACAAGTTTAGAATTACTTCAAGAAATAGATGCTTGGTTGAGTATTAACACTGAGCCTTCAAAAGAAGAAGTGGCTGAATTAAGAAAGTCTATTAAAGACCATTTAACCAAGCAATCAAACACACACGATGTTAATGATTCGTTGTGTTACTCTGAACGTGAAATAGATTTTGCTTACTTGGTAGGTGTATTTAATGTTTCAGGGATTGATGGATTGCAAAAAGAGATTGAGCGATTGAAAGAATTAGACAAAAATCCACATGACATTACCATAGCGGCACGAGAGCAATTAAACACACACAAAGTTAGTGTGCGTTATTTTAATGTTTGCGATAGTTGCGGTTGCCACCCCAATGTTATATACACAACGAGCAAGGGTAGATTTTGCGAAAGGTGTAAGCCAGCAAACTAATTGCCTACAACGTTGAGTAAATGACCTATAACATATGTTATATGAATGTGTTATTTTTGTTTTACCTATTAAAAAATATAAAGTTATGTCACGAAGAAGAGGAGAACCTGTAAAATATACCTGTCCTGATATTGATAGCATAATATCAACCATAACGGCAATTTGCAAACAAATGGAAAGTTGCAATGACGAAGATAAAAATGATGCTTTACTTGAATGTATAAGCGATTGGAAAGCTGATTTAGAAAGCATTGGAGTTGGTAAGTGGAGTAAATTAGAAGAATTAAGGAGTGCCAATGCTGCACTAAGAGATTGGGGCAACGAAATGTATAACGATGCTGAAAGTTTAGAAAGCGAAAGAGATGACTTTGAAAGAAAATATGAAGAAGAAAAAGAAAAAGTGTCTAAACTTGAAGATGAGGTAGAAGAATTAAGGTCTGAAATTTCAGAGTTGAAACGTACCGCAGGTTGGCGCAGTTTAATTATGTCATCAGTTTCACTTCCATTACAATTTACATCAACATTATAAAAAGTTGAGTTTCCGAAAAACCCTCCTTCACTTGCAATACAATTCTCATTTCCTAACGAAAAACGAACCTTTGAATTATAAACTGAATTAAAATTATGGCATTAGATTACAGATACACTTGCCCCGACATTGACAGAAGTATTACAGCATTCAAATCTGATATTGAAAGCCATTTGAGTAATATGTTAGATGATTGTTGCCCTATGCTTGAAGGAAA
>DUPY01000035.1 GCA_012838065.1 Acholeplasma sp.
CAATGAAAAAACCTACAACAAACCAAAATCCAATATATAGCCAATAATGAATAGGTATACCTAAACCAATTGTTCCTATGCCAATCATAATATAGGATACAAAGTACGTGACAAGACGGTTTTTAAATCCTTTCCATATAGATATGACAAATGACCCTAACAACATCCCACCACCAAAGAAGACTTCCAATACTGATAAGCGCCAGGGCTCATCACCAAAGACTCGTGCAACTTGTAAATAAGATAAAAATGAGGGTGCTGCTACTAACATCATAAAAATTAAACCAAATAAAATAATATTGTAAATTAACGGTTTTTTATACGCATATTGAATACCTTCTTTTATTTCCTTAAAGTATGCAATTTTAGTATCTTCTTCAAAATTGTCTTTTTTGGGTATTTTGATTAACTTAACTAACATCCATACAGCAATAACCGCAGTAACTACATCAATGAAAAATAAATACTCTATTGGAGCGATTGATAACAACAATCCAGCAAGTAATGGTATAACAATCATCGATGCCGATTGAATACCTTGATTAATCCCCTGGACTTTTAATAAATAATCTTTTTCAACAATTACAGGATAAACCGAAGACACTGCAGGTTGGTGAACTGCTTGTCCAAGTGTCCTAATAATTGATATTACAAAGATAATCCATAAATGTCTTATATTAAATAAAAACAATACAGCAATAAGTAATGTAAATATTGCAATTGTTAAATCAGCGGTAATCATAACTTTCTTTTTATTCAATCGATCCGCCCACACACCAGCAAAAGGAGAAATAAAAAGTGCAGGTAAAAACGTTGTAAGCACATAGATTGTCATCATAAATCCTGATTTTGTTGTTAACGTAATATGCCACATAATCGCATACATAACGAGCATTGAGCCTAATAAAGATACGGATTGACTTATTATAAAATACGTAATATTTCTTTTATTTGCCATAAAAAGATGTTTTTTCAAAAGAATGTTTTATTATATAGGATTCTATATGCTCACACAAGAAATAAACATTATTAAATTGATTTATAGAAAAAAATAAAAAGCACCTACGGAGCTTCGGTGCTTTTTACGAAAATTAAACTTGATGATGTCACATCAAAAAATAGGTTCTATTTCTTTTCTATTTAATCTTCTACTTTTAAAGGATTTACATTTTGGACAACCAACGTGGGTTGTTACGACTTTGTCGCAGTGTTTGCAGAATAAAGGATAGTCAATGTGTTCTCCGTAACCTACAATGCTATTACAATGATCACAAATACGCGCTTGTAGCTTAAATGCGTCTTTCAAAAACATGTATTTTTCAGTTGAGTAAAAGCCGTTTACAAACTTTTTAGTTTTGTAACAGTAGGTGTTACCACAATCAGTACAAACTCGGTAATCTCTTTTTGCCATGATAACCTCCTAAAAAGTGGAATCAACTCTATACAACAATTATATAGACGATTCCCCTTTTTTAAAATGACAAAAATGTCCCAAATCTTAAATTAATTTTATGTATGAACGCTCTATTTGTTTCTTTGTTTCTTTTACTAAAAAATCCTTAGCGTTAATTTTAAATACTTCTCCCACGTTATAAAAAATCTCGTTGATGAGCGGTTTACCATAAATACCTATTGCATTTGTTAAATGTTTATAGAGATCTTCATTGTAATACTCATTTGTTTTATATTTTTCATATGCAATATATAAGGAATAATTCATCATGATGTTTCTAATGTAAAAATAGTCAAATATCATTTTTGCATGTTTTAAGAAACGACGGTACTTTTCCATATTCGAAACATTTGCCTTTACTGAAAGTCTCAATGCTCGGTCTAATGCAAAGAAATAATACATGGATTCAACTCTAAAATCAATTTCAAGTATTAAATCCGCAATTTCTGCATATGATATAACATTTTCACCAATTTCTATAAGGGATATATAAATTAACACAATTCGAATATCTTTTTTATGTAAATCCTTTACTTCTTCATAAATCAACAATAGTTTTTCTCTATATTCATCAGCTGTAATTTCATTGACATCCTTTTGATACTTATATATGAAAGTATTTAGGCATAATTCAGCAACTCGATTGGATAAATTAAGTTTTAATACGCGTTCATATATCGGTTTAATATCGTGGTAGGACTTGTTATGAACACGAAAGATAAATCGTGTTACTCCAGCATCTTCTGATTTAAAATGAATACCATATATTGCAACATTTCCTAAATTTAAATTAAGTCGATTAATTAACTGATCTAAAATATCTATCGTTATCACTGACGTCTTATTTAAATATCTGTAATATGACCTAGGAGAGATAATGCCTTCACATAACTCTTCCACGGTTAAACCTCGATCGATTCTTAAATCATCCAATACGCTTATATATTTTTCATAAGTAATCATTATTAATTAGTCCTCCATACATTTCCATTTCAAGATATTTATCGTCTTGTAAGTACGTTAGATACTGTTCATAATCTTCTTTATGTAGTTCAAATGGCTCACTGAAAGCTAAATCTTTATCTGCTGCAAGTAATGCGGTAACGTAATAATAAATAACTAAGTCAAGATCCTTACAGTTTTGAGACTTCGCATATTTATAGATGGGCTCTAAGATAAATAAGTTGTAGTTTCCCATACGCGCCCTTCTGTCAAAATCTAGTGCGCGTGTAATACACATTTCAAAATGTTTTTTACCGTTTTTAATTTGCTCATAATATTTATATAAAATTTCCAAAGCAATCATATAAGCTATATACTGAGCTTCTTCAACATGGATAGCAAAGTTTTTCCGTTTGTTTGAAACTAATAGGTCATAGACAAATTGAGCGATTCGAAGAGATTCTTCTTTGTTTGCAAATTTTGTATAGAAATATAGTGACATAATATCATCTTCTGTAATTAGTATTCTATCTAACACTTCATTTAATGGATAAGTGTTTATAAGTGTATTTCGACCTTTTTCAAATGATATTTTGTTAAGTTTATATTCTAAGTATACGAACCCTGCAGGTATCGTTTTATCTGCTAAAAAGGTATGTAGTTGTTGACCATGTATTTTTTGTTCATATATTTTTTGAGCTTCCTTATATTGACGATTCGTCAAGTGATTAAGAAATTCAAATTCATGGTTGTAAGTAACAATCATTGTATTTAATACATAATATGAGAATGCTGACACTGATAAGTTAATCTTCTTTAACAATGCTGCCAATATAGTAAAACTCATTCTAACTTCACCGTTTAGATAACGTGAGTAGTTCCTTCTTGAAACAATACCTTCAGTAAACTCTTCAATGGATAAATCGTATTGAATTCTCAAATTATCAAGCATTTGAATAATTTCCAAATCGGTATGTGCTTTTATTAAATGATTCCTATCTATTTTCATATTTCCTCCTAATTTATTTTGGGTGACAAAAAAAGGAAAGACTAAACAGTTAATATATACTGATGTCTTTCTAAGTTGCACTTTAGATGTATTTCTTAATATATGATGTTTTTTTTAGCTGAGATTTTAAGAGATTATCTAAGCTGTGGTTGTGATTGTTTTATAGAATTATTATAACATAAATTAAAAATTATATTCAAAAAATACAAATAAAAAGGCTTTTTAAAGCCTTTTTCGTTCATATTTCCGTATTTTCTAATTTCTTTAATATATTTTGGGCATCAACCTTGTACCAATCAGGATATTTTGGATCTTGAAGAGTCTGATTGATTTTATCGTTGTATGATTTATTTTTTTGCTTAAGTAGAATTGTTAATGCGTTTCTTAAAAGTAGCGTCTTACCACGCCATGTATATGCATGTTTTCCGTATTTATCCATAAACGCTTTATTTGATAAATCAAATAAATCATTTATTATCACATAAGCCGTTGGCTTTGCTTGAAAAGCTTCGATGCGATTCGAATTAACGCCTTTATTAAATGGACAAACTCTTTGACATATATCACAGCCCATGAGTAATGTATTTTTTTCAATTTCATAATCTGTTAAACTTCGCTTCTCTTGGTTATAACCACTAATACATTTACCCCAATCAAATCCATCCGTAAGTGCCCCAACAGGACATGCCTTTATACATATTGTACAATCACCGCATGATAAAGTATTCTCTTCGATAACTTCGGGGTACTTTTCTTTTGTTAAAACTAATCCAATAAAAAAGAAACTTCCCAGTTCTTTATGAATCATCAAATTGTTTTTGCCATGAAATGCTAGACCAGTCATTTCTAAACATTTACGTTCATTAATTGTATGGTTATCAACAAGCGCCTTATATTCAATGTTTACATCTTTTAGCGCTTCATGCATCATTGTGCGCATAACGTCATGGTAATCATATCCGTAAGTATACATTGATGCTGTAAGTTTATCTTTTTCGTGTTTCAAGTATGTATTCGGATAGCCAAGGCCAACAACAAAAATCGACTCATAACCCATGAGGTTAATATCAAATTTATAGTTTAGATATCGATCAACATCGATAGTTCCAACAAAGTCGAATGCTTCTTTTAAACGTTCATAGACCATACATGGACAACTCCTTTTGTACGTATGATTATATCACGAAACTTTTATCTGTATAATACTTAAATCATCCGACAGCGTTCATTTCCTTTTTATTGGGTGTCTAATAATTGTTTTCAATTTATCCATAGATGTTTTACGTGGGTCACTTAAATAAATCTCATGGTGCATTCTTTCACTAAAGTCTAACGTGTACCCTTCTTTATCCATAAAAACATGCATTTTTTCAACAGTTTCTGGTTCGCTATCGTATGGACCAATGTGAAGCATTTGTACACAAAGTTCTTCATCATACTCAAAATACTCAACTTTAGAAAAATCCATTTTTTTCTTTTTTGAAATAATAGCCTTTAAATCTTCTACATGCTTAATTGTAATAAAGTCTGGAAGTCTTAGTAGTGATATAAATCTAAGTTCATGTTTTCTTTGATAATCCATTCCCTTTAGATTTGGTATCCACCATAAACCTTCAAGTGGTGGCACAACATATTCTATAAAATTTTCGATTTTATAATCCGTTTTATAGCTCATCTTCAATCCGTATGCAATTGGATAAAGAAGTTCAATTGATTTTTGATATTCGCCATCCTCTTGATTTGGATCACCCATTCCGCTTACAGCTAAATACTTAATCTTCGGTATTTTAATAATTTGGGGTTGTTGATCGGGTGCATACTCAACTTTAAATACTTTTTTAAAATCAAACATATATTTACATGACCTTTCGATGATCTAGTGTACCTGCACATGCACTTTAAACGTGTTTAGTCTTAATGAGCTTCTCTTTACTTTGTTTTATAAAACGATTCTCATTCTATATCTCTATTATATCATTTATGTGATTTGACAAAAGTGAATTTTATAATGAAGGTAAACTTTTTAACATACTTTTTAAACCATAAGTGACAGCGCATGTCACTTATGGTTTAATTTACGGTTTATTAATGAATCAAACAAACTTGATATAGGTTTATATAAAACAAGTGTTGTTATAAAGGTAGAGCTTGCTAGAACAACTTCATAAATAATATCTTGTGTCATATAAACGAAAAAGTTTGTTTGTAAAATTATAACAAAAGGAATAATGAACATCCAACAATATATAAGTGAAAAGCCTATACCCAAAAATGCTAAGATGGTCGGATGATCGACATTTTTAAAGATCGTTTTTAAACTTATTGGTATAAGTATTAAACTTATAAAAATAAATGGCGTATACAATAAACCTAAGCTTGATGTCATTATGCCATCGATAATGACATAGATTGTAAGTATACAAAAGTTATGTATGAATCTTAGTTTTTTTGAAAATAAAATGATTAGAAAAAACGTTAGTTGTACGTTAGGAATAAAGGATAATATTTGTTCCTGTACAAATAGAATTGCTGTTAGAACAGATATGATAGCGATGTCTTGAACTTTAAATTCATTTGACTTATTTAAATGTTGCATTTATTCAAACAAACTGTTGAAAACATCGATTGTAAGTGGTCCACGGAAATCACGAACATCGACATCGCTTGGATTTTTAACTAAAATAATTTCACTTACTTCGCTATTATCTGTAAATTTAATTTCATCAACTTTTCCTTTAAATACAATCCATACAAGCCGAATTTCATCTTTTGTATACGCTCGATATAATTTTACTTCTTTAACCGTCATGCCGGTTTCCTCGTAAAATTCACGAGTAGCACCTTGTTCAAGTGTTTCTCCTAACTCGCGATAGCCACCCGGAAACGTAATTTTATTATTTTCTTTTAATCGAACCATAATGATTTCATTGTTGTTTGTATAAGCAACCGTCACACATGATACATTGACCCAGTTATCCCAGTCAATATAATTACATTCACTACATGTTTTTACGTTATGGCCATCAACGATGTTATAAACTAATCGTGTGCCGCAGTTTGGACAATAATTCATATTCTCTACGCCTCTTTCTTTTGATAAATCACTTGAATGACACCAGAGCGAAATCTTATAACTTCAACAAGATGAAATAGTTTTCTCACATCGCTTGGATGAAATAAGGGCTTTCCTTGGCCTAAAATGATTGGATGAATCGACAACCTAAGTTCATCAATTAAGTTTAATTTCAACATTTCACTTACAACTACTGAACCACCATATAACCAAATATCTTTTCCTGGTGTGTCTTTTAATTCCTTGATCGTATTTAATATATTGCTAGATACAACAACATTGGAATCATTCGTTTTATATGTATTTGAAAACACAATGTGTTTTTTTTGATTTAATTCATTAAATTGCTTGCTAATTTCAGCATCATACATATGCTCTATTTCAAACGCTTTATATAATTCATACGATACTCTTCCAAATAGTATCGTATCTATAGAGTCTATAAAATCTTCAAAATTCATATCACTGTCCATGATACACCAGTCAATCTCACCATTTGGTCCTTCAATCATCATGTCAAGTGATACTGCTAAATCTAACTTAATTTTCCGCATATACGTCTCCTTTTATAGATTAGAGTAAATCTTAGTTGCCATTTTACGAAAAAGTTTTTCATCATCGATAACTTTTCTAAAATCATTTAAAATTTCTTCGTGTTTCTCATACTTTAACCAAAGATTTAAATAGCCACCATAACCATATTTACTGACTATATGTTCTCTTACAATCGGATATAAATGTTCAAAACTATGGTCAGTTTCTAAGTTCATTTGATATAAAAAACTTCGTTTAACAATAACTTCAGGATCGATTAGTCTATCCGCTTCACTAATAATTTTTCCATATATAGATCGCGGTGGCATTTGATTAGAAGCTCTATGGTCTTCTATAGCTTCTTTCATAAGTTTTATATCCTCTATTGTAAAATATTCATTAATAAAAGCATCTTCACTCAATAACCGTCCACTTTCAATATGGTGCCGCTTTCGATCAATTAATAGTCCCAAATCATGGAAACAGGCAATAATATAAACGAGTGCTGGTTTTACATCGTAGTTTTTTGCTATATCAAAACTCTTACTTATAACGGCATACACATGTTCTTCTCTATGTGCCCTATCAAGTGCTTGATACTTTGGAATAATATTAGATTCACAGTAGTTAACTACTTTTTTATCA
>DUPY01000036.1 GCA_012838065.1 Acholeplasma sp.
AAACGAGTCTCGCTTTAACTGTGGTCGAGGATAATAATCTAAAACATTGTTAGGATCTAGTGCGGATCCGTAGTTAGTTTGCATGTTCTTCACCTTTCGTTTTATTCAAATAATAGATTGGGATAAATATAAGTAGGCTTACGATGCTTGCACCAAGGAAAATTCCAGGGTTTGGAATGTATTGTAAAACGCCAAACTCATCGAAATATGTCCCTTTACTTTGTCGAATAATCGTTGACCCAATAAATGGGCCAATAATCATCGGTATCGTTACAAAGAAAATCATGCGAACTCCATTAAATAAACCGATGCGATTTTTTGGTACTAAGTTACGAATCATTGTATTAAATCCTGCCATTAAGAGTAAGTAACTTCCCATCATAAACGTACCGATAACAATCGATAAGACCATGATAATTACTTTATTGTCTTTTAATAGTAAACCTGATACAAATATGAGTAACAATGTCAATGTTTGGATGCCTGCAAGTCCAATTAGCAATTTGCCTTTATGTGTTTTGTCGATATATTTTCCACCAATAATACTTATAATACTTGCAAGAATTAAAATCGAACCTAAGACTATTGCATAGTCTTTAATGTCTAAACAATATTCAAAATATATAATAAAGTACGGCATATAGACTTGTTGAGCAATACCAAGTAACATGATAGCTATAAACGTAATATATAAGTGTTTGTTTTCTACTATCGTTGTTTTTTTAAAGCCGTAAAATAAGCCTTTAAAGGTGCTTTGTGATAACGTTGAGTGATGCTCATCTTTAATAAGAAAGAGGCCTAATACACCTGAAACAAGTACGATAGCACCAATGATAAGATAAAACTCTAACCACTTGCCTTGTTGAGTAAATCCGTCGAATAATCCAAAGATAATTAGCATGGAAAAAAGTGGCATTGCTGATAAAACACCTTCTACTTTTCCACGATTAGATTCATGGGTAACATCGGTTACCCAAACATTGAATGCTGCATCATTAGCTGTTGAACCAAAAAATGTCATAATACAATCCAAAAATATAATTAAGAAAACTGTTACGAAAATAATGTTGCTATTTGGGAAAAGTTTACCAACATTTTCTTTATTGATAAATGCGAATCCTATAATTGATAAACCCCATAAAATATAGCCTACAGATATAAAGATTTTACGTTTCCCAAGTTTATCGGATAATACACCCATGACAAGTGATGTAATCGTGGCGACAATGCCACTGAGCGCTACCATCCAGGCAATCGCATTTGGATCATAGGTGACAGTTCTATAAATATAAATATTTAAATACATATTTTCAATTGTCCACGCCAGTTGTCCGATTAATCCGTAAATAATAAAAACGGTCCAAACTTTTTTTGTTAATCTTTTTTCTAGTTCCATTAGTTTCACTCCCTTGAGTTTATTATAACTAAAATAAATTATAAACAACAAAAAAAGGGGAAATCCCCTTTAACTTTGTGTAATTCTACGTCTGCAAACGCCGCCATGACAATAGTTGTGTTCGTTTTGTTCTTTTTGTGTATATAAATGAACAAGTAAATCTTCGTATGATTGATAACCGGCTAAATTCAGTTTACCATTAATGCGAATATGAGGAACACGGTCGATTTTCTTTAATATTGCATTTTCTAAATTTTGGCAAATTGCTTCTTTAAATGGTCTGTTCATTATTGTTTCTTCAACATTAAGTTCAGATAATCCAATACTTAAAGCTATTTGCTTTAAGACTTCTTCATCGCTAATATCAAGATGCTCATTAAAAAATGCATTTAACAAGCGTGTATTAAACTCAACTTGCTTACTACATTTTTTTGCTAAATGTGCAAGTTGATGTGCAAGTTCAGTATCCACATATTGTAACTTATTATATTCTGGATATTCTTTTTTTAATATATCCACATCATTTAAAAAATCATCATCACAGTTAAACATCCAAAGGGCTTTTAAGTCTTTTGAATCCATGCGTGACTCTAAACGATAGCTTCGATAAAGTATCTCAACATCTTTGATATTTAGTTCTTTAATTGCTTTTAATAAATTTTCATGTGTTTTATAACTTATCGGGCAAATATAATCTAGCCAAAATTCAACTCTCATTTCAAATACCTTCCTTTAAATCCATTACATTTTATCATTGATTTAAAGAAAATGCTCTTAAAATGCCCACTAGAACTCTTGGTTCAAGATGACGTTTATTTCTTCTAATGTAAATCCTTCTTGACGTAGTTTTTGTTTAATTTTTAGATGTGTTTCGCGTTCATCGTATTGCTTCATGTATTTTACATAAAGTTTTTCATAACGTCTTTTTATAGTATCATGACTGTTTACTTTTATAAGCTTTTTATTTTTTAAAATAATTGCAAGCACCAGATCTTCATTGAAACCTTTTGATATAAAATATCTAGCTGTTTTATTGATGACATCTTGAATGTTTTTTCCTTTAGTGTTTGAAAGTTTCTTAAGTACTAATGGCTCGATAACGTTATTTTCTTTATGGTATTCAAGTATTTTTTCAACAAGATTTTCATGAATACCGCGTTCAATGAGTTTTTCCTTTAAAACATGTTTACCATATTTTGTTTCATTGGATGAAATAAATGCTTTTGCATACGCATAATCGTCGATAAACTTCATACGTTCATAGTTTTCAATAAGTTGATTGATGACATTAATTGGTGCATTTTTCGACTGTAAATAGGAAATAAGTTCTTTTTTTGTCATCATTTTTTTTAACTTTTTTAATGCTAAATCATCGAAGTAATGATAACTATTTTCATTAATTAAGTCTTTAAGTTCATTTAAACTTAAAACTTTGCCAAGTGTAAGATTGTATTTTATAAATACAATTGGCATAATTTCATACGTTTCGTTACCAATTAAAACGTGATATCGATTTGATTTTTTTTCGATTTTCTTTATTTCCATCATTATGTTTTACAGAACTTCTTTCTCACTTGAAAAACCATTGCCAAACGCTTCGCTTGTCTTCGTAACAAATGAAAAGGCGTTAGGGTCAAGTTGTTTAATCAATAATTTGAACGTATGTAGTTCAACTCTAGAAATTGTACATATAATTAAATCTTTATCTTGATTAGAATAACCGCCAACAACACGGACACGCGTAATCCCGCGGTCAATTTCATCGTAAATACCTTGTTTTAGACTTTCGTATTTTTCTGTAACAATAAAGACGGTGTATCCTGATTTACCCGCAAGTAAAATCCAGTCAATTGTCACACCTGTTATGATCATAGAACCTAAGGCGTAAAAACTTAATTCAATACCAAAAACGAAAATTGCAAGTAAAACAATAATGCCATCTGTTAAATAAAGTGCCCATGAAAAAGGTATTTTTAAAAAACGGTACATAATTTTTTGAACGACATCCATGCCACCTGTTGTCGCGTTACGTTTAATAACAATACCAAGTCCGATACCAGTAACTAAACCGCCAAATACAGAAGAAATTAAAAACTTGCCTTCCGTAAGTTGTCCAACAATAAGGTTGGGATCAATAAATTCTAGTAAAAATATAAATACAGGATATATGAGGGTTGCATAAATGGTTTTAATGAAAAAACTTTTACCTAAGAATATTCCACCAATAATAAGCAATAGCACATTTGCGATAAATACATACATTGAAATTGGTACATTGTCACCAAGTATTTCTTTAAAGATTACCGATAAGCCCATAACACCACCGGTAACTAAGTTAATTGGCATAAGGAAGAAATAGAATCCTAAGACGACAATAAAAACACCTAGTGTAATGTATAAGTAATCTATAATTTTAACCTTGTTCATATGATCGTCCTTGCTTTAGGTAAGCGTTAATAAAACCATCAATATTTCCATCCATGACATCGTTTACTTGAGAAACTTCAAAGTTGGTACGATGGTCTTTTACCATTTGGTATGGATGGAAGACATAAGATCTAATTTGTGAGCCCCATGCAATATCCTTTTGCTCGCCTTGTATGGCGCTTAATTTTTCAGCTTGCTTTTCTAACTCTAACTGTAATAATTTTGTTTTAAGTAGTTTCATAGCCGTTTCGCGGTTTTTAATCTGACTACGTTCGTTTTGGCATGTTACAACAATGTTTGTTGCAAGATGGGTAATACGAACGGCTGAATCGGTTGTATTAACACTTTGACCACCAGCACCGCTTGATCGATAGACATCGATTTTAATATCGCTATCTTTTACTTCTATTTGAATATCATCATCAATTTCTGGCATGACATCGACAGACGCAAATGATGTATGTCTACGTGCGTTTGAATCAAATGGTGATATACGTACTAAACGATGGACACCTTTTTCAGCTTTTAAATAGCCATATGCATGTGGTCCACGAATACTAAAAGTTACCGATTTAATACCCGCTTCATCACCACTTAAATAGTCAATAATTTCAAATTTATAATTTTTATTTTGTGCGTAGCGTTGATACATACGGAATAACATTTCACACCAGTCTTGAGCTTCTGTACCACCAGCTCCGGCATGAATTTCCATAATCGCATCGTTATAGTCGTATGGTTCATTTAAAATAACTTCAAGTTCAAAATCAGATATTTCTTTTCTTAATGTACTTATATCTTTTTCTAATATTTCCCATTCTTCTGTACTTTCTTCACTTATTTCAAACCAGTCAACAATGCTCTTGTAATCTTGTTCAAGTTTTAATATGATATCTAGTTTTCGACGAATTTGTGTAGCTTCTTGAGACACTTTACGAGCTTCGTCAGGAAAAAACCAAAAATCAGACGCTTGCATCTTCTGATTAAGCGTCTCTAATGTTTCATTTAATTTGTCTGGATTTAGTTTTGTGCGAATATCATCAATACTTTGTTCGAATTTCTCCAAAGTTTTGTATACTTCATATCTTTCCAAATTAAAATCTCCTATCGCCAAGGAACATTGGCATATCTTCGTTTTCTAACTTTTGGTTTTTTTGGTTTTTCCGAGCTTCCTTCGTTGGTTGCAGTGTTTTTAACGACAGCTTCTCTTTGAACGTTTACTTGTATTTGTGCTCTTAAAGCGTAGCGTGTAACGTCGTTTGAAATATTTTGAACGAGTTCATTAAATAGTCTGAAACCTTCCTTTTGATAAATTATTAAAGGATTTTGTTGACCGTATGCTTGTAGTGTAACACCTTGGCGTAATTCGCTCATTGTGTCGATATGACGCATCCAGTACGTGTCAATAACTCTTAACATAACAACTTTTAAGAATTCGTTAAAGACTTCAGCTGGTACATTTTCTCTCTTTTTATCGATTTCTGCTTTTGCTAAATCGATAATATATGATTTAAGTGCTTCTTTATCCATGTTTTGAATATTTTCTAGTGTAACAATACCTGGCATAAAGATAGCGCCATCAAATTGATTAACAATACCTTCATAGTCGATTTTTTCTATTTTACCTTCAAGTGTAATGTGTTGATCAATCCACGCACCTACGGTATTTAAAATGGTATTTAACACATCTTCTTCAATGCTTGGTTTTGTTAATACATCACGACGTTCTTTGTAGATGATTTCTCTTTGTACACGAATAACATCGTCGTATTTTAGTAAGTTTTTACGTGAGTCGAAGTTGTTACCTTCTATACGTTTTTGTGCACCTTCAACAAATCTTGAAATAATTTTTGAGGTTAAAGGTTTGCCTGGCTCGTTGTATTTTTGAATCATCGCAAGTCTTGTTTTAAACATGTCGCCACCAAAACGAACCATTAATTCATCTTCTGCGGAAATATAAAATCTTGAGTATCCTGGATCTCCTTGACGACCACTTCGTCCACGCAACTGATTATCAATACGTCTTGACTCGTGACGTTCACTACCAAGTACCGCTAGACCACCAAGTTCAACAACACCTTCGCCTAATTTAATATCGGTACCACGACCAGCCATGTTCGTAGCGATCGTTACAGAACCTTTTTGTCCTGCTTTTAAAATGATTTCCGCTTCTCTTTCATGATTTTTAGCGTTTAACACTTCATGAACGATGCCACGTTTTCTAAGTAATTTTGACAGGTATTCAGATGTTTCTACAGCAATTGTACCAACCAATACAGGTTGACCAACTTGATGCCTTTGGTATACTTCTTCAACTAATGCTGCATATTTTTCTTCTGAAGTAACATAAAAATAATCTGGCTCATCTTTACGTATAACTGGAGCGTTTGTTGGAATTTCAATAACTTCCATGTTGTAAATATTTCTAAATTCATCTTCCTCAGTTTTCGCTGTACCAGTCATACCAGATAACTTATTGTACATTCTAAAGAAGTTTTGGTAAGTAATCGTAGCAACAGTTATCGTTTCCTTTTTTATTTCTACACGTTCTTTCGCTTCAATTGCTTGATGTAAACCTTCAGAATATTGACGTCCGGCTAAAACACGACCTGTAAACTGGTCGATAATTAATACTTGATTATCATGAACCATATAATCTTTGTCGCGAACCATAATAAAGTTTGCTTTCAAAGCGTTGTTAATATGGTGCACGATGGTTACGTTTTTCAAGTCATATAAGTTTTCTAGTTGGAAAACTTTTTCGGCACGCGCAATCCCCTCTGGTGTTAATGCAATTGTTTTCGCTTCAATATCGATTTCATATTCATCCTCTTGAAGTCCTTTTACAAAACGGTCTGCACTCATGTATAAGTTGTGGTTATTTTTAGCACCACCAGAAATAATTAATGGCGTACGTGCTTCATCAATTAAAATGGAATCGACTTCGTCAATAATTGCGTAATTTAAGCCCCGTTGGCTAACCATATCTTTTGCATACAAAGCCATATGATCACGTAAGTAGTCAAACCCTAATTCAGAGTTTGTTGAATACATAATATCACAATCGTATGCTTCCTTTTTTTGTTCTTGGGTATATTCTCTTAAGTTAAGACCTACGGTTAATCCTAAGAAACGGAATAAATCACCAATTTCACCGTGTGCCTCTCTTTTTGCTAGGTATTCGTTCACTGTAACAATATGAACACCTTCGCCTTTTAATGCCTGTAAATATGCTGGCATTACCGATGTTAATGTCTTACCTTCACC